>DASWUV010000216.1:0-47090 GCA_036401495.1 Pseudonocardia sp.
CACCCCCGTCCGGCCGGTCCCGCCCGCTCGCGCCTGGGGAGTCCGCTGCGGCGCCGTCGCGGTCGTCGCCGCGCTGCGTCCGTCCGGGGTCCGCCGCGCCGGTTCCCGCGGGTGTCGAGCCGGGCCCAGGGCCGAACCCGCTGTAGCTCACGGTGCGGGTCAGCCGCCCCGAGCGCACCTCGGCGGCGATGCCCGGATCGGCCAGCGCCGCGTCGAGGATGCCCGTGAGGTCGCGGACGACGGACTCGGTCGCGGAGTCGCCCGCCTGCGCGGCCAGCCTGCCGCCCTCCCGCGCCATGGCGGCGACCAGCCTGCTGCGCTGGGCGGACAGGGCCCGCAGCGCGCCGCCGTCGAGCGTGCGCTGGGCGGCGGCGAGGTCGCCTGCGAGGGCGAGCAGGCCCTCGAGCTGCTCGGCGCGCTCGCGGGCGAGCAGGTTGGCCAGCCAGGCCGCGCGTGTCGGCCTGCGCAACCTGCTGATCGCGCGGGCCAGATCGCGGTCGCCCGCCTGCCGCGCTTCGGCGACGGCGTCGTCGCGCGCGGGGACGAAGGCATCTGGGTGAAGCCCATACAACTGATTGGCGATGGCGTCAAGAGTTCCCGGGGCTGATGGTGACGTCACTCACCGATCCTAGATCCCCCCGTTGATGAATTCGTGGTTACCGTGGAGTAGCGCAAAGGTGTGGCTATACCGCCGATGCGCACCGGCGGCCGCCTCCCCCACCCCTCAAGAGGCGGTCGCCGGGCTTCCAAGCCCCGGTAGCGTCGTCCGACATGGACATGGACGTCACAGCCCCGATCGTCGCCGTCACCGTGCATCCCGACCGGGCCAGGGTCACCCGCCGCGGCACCGTCACGCTCGCCGCGGGACCCGTGGAGCTGGTCGTCAGTGGCCTTCCCGAGTCGCTGCTCGACGAGTCGGTGCGCGTCGCGGGTCGGTCGGCTGCCGCCGTGCGGGTGGTCGGCGTCGACGTGGTGCGCCGCGACCTTGCCGACGCTCCCGACGAGCGGGTCCGGCGCGCCGAGCAGACGCTGCGCGACGCGGAGCGTGCACTTGCCGAGATCGACGGGGCGGACGCGGGCGACCTGGCCCGCGAACAGCTCCTCCACCGGCTCGCGGTGCGCTCGGGTGACCGGCTGGCCCGCGCGCTCGCCGAGGGCACCGCGGGCACCGAGCGGATCACCGAGGTGTCCTCGGCGGTCGCCGCTCAGCTCGTCGACGTCGCGGCGAGCAGGCGGGAGCACGCGGAGCGCCGCGCCGACGCCGAGCGCATCCGCGCTGCCGCGCAGGCCGAGCTGGACCGTCTACACGGTTCCGGTCGGCGTCGCCGCGACGCCCGAGTGGCGGTCGAGGCCGAGGCGCCCGGCGAGCTGGAGATCGAGCTGACCTACGTGGTCGGCGGCGCGCACTGGACCTGTGCCTACGACGCGCGCATCGACGGCGCCGGGCCGCTCGCCCTGACCTGGTACGGGATGGTCACGCAGTCCACGGGGGAGGACTGGCCCGCCTGCGCGCTCACGCTGTCGACGGCCCGGCCGGGTCGGGCGGGCGCGGTACCGGAGCTGTCGCCGTGGTGGGTCGACGTCCGGCCGCCCGTCGCGCCCACGGTTGCGCTCGCCATGAGCGCGCCCGCAGGCGGCGCGCCCAGGGAACGCTTCGCCGCCGGGGAGGCCGTGCAGGACCTCGTCGCCCAGGTGGAGGCGGGCACGCTCGCCGTGGCGTGGCGCCTCCCGCGTCCGACGGCCGTGCCCGCCGACGGCACTCCGCATCGCGCCACGGTGACCACCGCCACCCTGGACGCCCGCCTCGACCACGTCGTCGCGCCCGCGCTCGACCCTTCGGCGCACCTGCGGGCCACTGTGGTCAACACCAGCGGCCACGCGCTTCTGGCCGGTCCGCTCTCGGCGTTCCTCGACGACGCGTTCGTCGGCACCACGCACATCGGGGCGACGGCTCCGGGCAGTGAGCTGGAGCTGGCGCTGGGCGTCGACGACCGGGTGGCGGTGGAGCGCGAGCTGATGGAGCGCACACCGGGTCGGGCGCTGCTCGGCGGCAAGGTCAGTGCGGTGGAGCGGTGGCGGATCGAGGTCCGCAACGGCCGCCCCACGCAGGCCAGGATCGTCGTGCGCGAGCGGGTGCCGGTGTCGCGCCACCCCGACGTGCAGGTGGTGGACGTCGAGCTCAAGCCGGAGCCCGGCGGGCACGACGAGCTGGGCCGCCTCGAGTGGACCGCGACCGTCGAGCCCGGGGGGACGTGGGAGGCGAGCATCCGGTTCGGCGTCCGCCACCCGCGGGACGCCCCGATCACCGGATGGCACTGACGGGGTGAGTCGTGCATCTCGGCCCGGCGAGTTCCGCATCCCGGCACGGCGTGGGCGTCGACGATCCGGGCCGAAACGCCCGACTCGCCGTGCCCAGGTGCACGACTCACCTGTGGCTTGGTCAGTGCTGTTGCTGGCCCAGCTTCTGGGTGATCACGTTCTGCAGGTGGGAGAGGCCGGGCGCGCCGAGACCGTTCACCTGGCCCTCGATCTGCTTCACCAGCTGCGGGTCGCCGAGGACGTTCTCGCTGGACTGCAACAGCACCGTGCCCGTGCCGGTGAAGTCGTACTGCCGCTCCTCACCGGACTGGGTGCCGAAGACCATGCCCATCGCCCCGCCGAGGAAACCGGTCATCCAGCCCGCGTCGTAGTGGTGCGAGGGGGACGGGCAGTCCGCCCAGCCGACGAGAGCCTGTGGGTCGACCCTGATCGGGGGCTCGGAGAAGATCACCGGGCCGGAGCTGGACGCCAAGAACTTGCCCGTGCCGATCAGCGTCAGGAAGCCCGGCACGATCGACTGCTTGAGCTCCAGCGTCGAGTCGAACGCCAAGAGGTTCGCCGCGCGCAGGGTGAGGTTGCCGTCGCCGAGGTCGTAGCTGTTGATGTCGTAGCCGCGGTCGCCGAGGATCAGGTGCCCCGCTCCGTCGGCCATCACCCAGTCCCGCGAGTACAGCGGCGCGGAGAACCGGGACGCGACGAAGCCTGCGACGTTTGCGGTCGTCAACGGCTCGAACCGGATGCCGGGCCCGTGCGGCGCGGGGTAGTAGGCGATCATCCGGCCGGTCTGCATGAACAGCGGCCCCTTGAGCCGGACGCAGTACGCGTAGTGGTTGCCGGGGATGTTGTCGTTTTCGGGGAGCGTCGCGGGGTTCAGCGGCGGGATGGGCGGCGTCATCTGATCTTCTGCTCCGAGGCCTGTACGTAGACGGTGCCGGTGCCGGTCATCTTCAGCTGGATCGCCTCACCCGCCCCGCGGCCCACGGCGTCGCGCCAGCCCGCGTTGAGCGCGATGTCGGCGTTCACCTGGCCGACGTGGGCGACGAAGGCCTGCGGGTCGACGGTCGTGGTCTCGCCCGGGCGGACGGGCAGCGCGATCGTGCCGCCGTGGGACAGCACGACGGCCGCGCCGTAGCCGTGCAGCTGCGTGGTGAACAGTCCTTGCCCGCTGACCGCGCCCCGCACCGCCCCGCGGATGCCGCCCTGGCTGCCGAGGAACACGAGGGTGGCCGCCAACGTGGCGTCGTGGGCGGCGAGCCGGTCGGCCTCCACCGTCAGGGGGCCGGACCCGTCCACCTGGATGATCGTCAGGTGCAGGCTGCGGTAGCCGTAGTGCACCGTGCCCTGGCCCTGCGCGACCATCATCGGCACCTGCTCGCCTGCCATCATCCGCCCGGCCATGCCGCCCATGCCGCCGCCTGCGTGCACAGGCGCGAACGTGACGTGGCCGGTGTAGGCGAGCATGGCGCCGCGGCGGGCGAGTATCTCGCGGCCCTGCGCGACGGGCGCACTCACGACCTTCCCGTTGACCTGCTCGAAGGGCATGAGCTAGCGCTCCTCTGGCTGGATGTAGACCACTCCGTGGCCGTCGAAGCGCAGCGAGAACGCCTCACCCGAGCTCTCGCCGACGAGGTTGCGCCAGGACACGTCGGTGACGAAGGTCTGGTTGAGCTGGCCCTGGCTCGCGATGAACGCGTCCGGGTCGACCACCAGCGGATACTGCGGCGACACCGCCAGCGCGATGGGCGGGCCGCCCGACGACAGCAGCGCGGCGGTGCCGTAGCCGGTGACCGTCGTGGTGAACAGCCCCTGTCCCGACGACACCCCGCGCAGCCCTGCGAAGGCAACGTCCGTGCTGAGCTGGTCCGAGAGGGCGAGCAGCTGTTCGGACTCGACCTTGAGGGTGTCGCCCGCGAGCTCGACGAGCAGCACCTCCATCGCGTCCTTGGCGAAGTACACCGTGCCGCGCCCTGAGCACTGCATCAGCGACACGGACTCGCCGGTGACGCGACGCTTCAGCGCGGCGCGCAGCCCGTCGCCACCGCCGAGCCCGGCGCTCTTGAAGGACACGTCTCCGGTGTAGGCGATCATGGCCCCGTGCGCGGCCCGCACAGTGTCGCCGTTGAGGTCGACCTCCAACACGCGCGACCCGCTCAAGCGGAAGGCCTGCATGGGGCAGGATCATGACACAGCGTGGAGAGTGTCCTGATTCGTCACACCGCTGAGCTGGACGACGCGGTGCTGGCTGCGGTGAAGAAGTTGTGCCAGGCCGTCTTCGACGGCCGCTTTGCCGAGTCCGACTGGGAACACGCGCTCGGCGGCATGCACGCGCTGCGGTGGGAAGGCGACCGGCTGATCGCCCACGCCGCGCTCGTCGCGCGTCGGCTCCTGCACGGCGGCCGGTCGCTGCGCACCGGCTACGTCGAGGCCGTCGCGGTGGCGCCCGACCGGCACCGCCAGGGGCACGGCACCGCGGTCATGACGGCGCTGCACCCTTATCTGCAGCGCGGCTACGGCATGGGCGCACTCCGCGCGTCGGACGCCGGTGCGGCGCTCTACTCGGGACTGGGCTGGGCGCGATGGACCGGCCGGACGGCCGTGCTCGCCCCGGACGGTGTCACGGCGACCCCCGAACACGACGGCGGCATCTTCGTGCGCCCGCAGGCGACGCGCCTCGACCCGGCGGAGCTGTTGATCTGCGACTGGCGCGACGGTGACGTCTGGTGATCGTTGCGGTGAACGCGCGCCGCCATGCGGCGGATGACGTTTGCCGCCCCGCCGATTCGAGGAACTCAGGACAATGCAACCCGGTCGCATCGAGTTCGTCCACCGCAGCTGGCCAGCCGATCCCGCTCAGCTCGCCGTGATCCGGCAGGAGATGGCGAACTGGCTCACGCCGCTGCGCCTGACCGAGGACGAGACGGCCGACGTGGTGCTCGCCGTCGACGAGGCGGCCGCCAATGCCGTCCTGCACGCGTACGGGCCCGACGAGTCGGGGGCGGTCGAGCTGACGCTGTGGACCGAGTCCGGCCCCGGCGAGGAGGACGCCACGCTGTCGATCGAGATCGTCGACCACGGCCACTGGCGGCCGCCGGGCGAGCCGAGGGTCGGCGGTGGCCGCGGCATCCCGATGATGAGCAACGTCGTCGAGTCGGTCCTGATCCACTACGACGACCGTGGCAGCAGGGTTCTGCTTCGCCACCGCCTGCCGGTGCGCGACTGATACGTCGCGAGCCCCGCCGGAAGTGGCTCACACACACCGTGGGGGGCTCGCACACATTGCGGGAGGTGTGTGCGGGCCCCACGGGGTGTGTGCAGGCCACGTGTGGGCGGGACCCGCTGGGTGCGTGCGGCTACGCCGCCTTCCGCAGCTGTTCCCACAGGGCGACGACGTGCTCCCGCCCCGTCGTGACGCCCCCGATCGCGACCCGGATCACCGTGCGGCCGTCGACGACGGTGTGGGTCAGTAGCGCCTGCCCGGACGCGTTGACCTGCGCCAGCGCCGACCTGGTCCGCTCGTCGGACTCGAGGCGGAGGCAGACGAGCCCGAGGAAGGGGGCTCCGACCAGGGTGAAGCCCGGCTCCTGCGCCACCCATCCGGCGAGCTCCTCGGCGAGCGCGATGTGGCCCCGCAGGTGCGCCCGCAGTCCCGAGAGCCCGTAGCCCGAGATCACCGACCAGAGCTTCAGCGCGCGGAACCGGCGGCCCAGCGGCACCTGCCAGTCGCGGTAGTCGACCACCGCCCCGGACTCGGACGCCGCGTTGCGCAGGTACTCCGGGGTGATCGACAGCGCGGCGGGCAGGGCGCGCCCGTCGCGCACCCACAGCAGCGAGGCGTCGAACGCCGTCGCGAGCCACTTGTGGGCGTCGGTGCAGAAGGAGTCGGCGCCGTCGACGCCGTCGAGGAGATAGCGGTACTCGGGGCAGAGGGCGGCGACTCCGGCCCACGCCGCGTCGACGTGCACCCACGCCCCCGACGCCACCTGGACGATCTCCCGGACCGGGTCGACCGCGCCGGTGCCGGTCGTGCCGACGGTGGCGCACACGAGCGCGGGGCGCAGGCTCGCCGCCCGGTCCTCGGCGATCATCGCGGCCAGCGCGGCGGGATCCATCGCGCGGGTGCCCGGCCGGAACGCCACGGTGCGCACCGCCCGCGCGCCCAGCCCGGCCACCCGCGCGGCCTTGGCCAGCGACGAGTGGGTCTCGGCCGTGACGTACACCCGGTCCCGGCCGTCCACGCCCTCGTCCCGCCACGCCGGGTTGGCCCGGTGCAGCGCGGCGAGCAGGGCGACGAGCGCGGCGGAGGACGCCGAGTCCTGGATCGAGCCGCCGCCACCCCCGTCGAACGTGAACTCGGGAGGCAGGCCCAGCGCTTCCGCCAGCGCGTCGAGCAACGCCTGCTCGACCTCGGTGGCCGCGGGCGAAGTGGCCCAGAGCATCCCCTGGACCCCCAGGCCGCCGGAGAGCAGGTCACCCAGCAGCGAGTGCAGCGACGCGTTGGCGGGGAAGTAGCCGAAGAACCCGGGGTGCTGCCAATGGGTGGAGGCGGGGACGACGACGCGGTCGATGCCGTCGAGCAGCGCGGCCAGGGGCTCGGGCTGCTCGGGAAGCGGGCCGGACAGGGCCGCTCGGACGGATCCCGGCTCGACATCGGGCTGCACCGGCAGGTCCGGCAGGCCCGCGCGGTAGTCGGCGATCCAGTCGACGACGGCGTAGGCGCGGTGGCGGAACTCGTCGGGCGTCAGATCAGCCATGGCGCCACCTTCACACAGCGGGCGTGGTCACGACGCCGGTCGTCCCGTACTCGGACCGCAGCCTGGTCTTGAGCACCTTGCCGCTCGGGTTGCGCGGCAGGCTCGAAACGATCACGACGTCGCGGGGCCGCTTGTAGGCGGCCAGGTGCGCACGGCAGAACGCTTCGACGTCGTCCGCGGTCGGCGGATCGGCCGCGTCGCGGGGCGCGATGACGGCCAGCGGCGCCTCTCCGTACCGCGCGTCGGCCACGCCGATCAGCGCCACCTCGGCGATCTTCGGGTGCGCCGCGAGCACGTTCTCCACCTCGGCGCAGTAGATGTTCTCGCCGCCCGAGATGATCATGTCCTTCTTCCGGTCGACGACGTAGAGGTAGCCGTCCTCGTCCGCGCGCACGAGGTCGCCGGAATGGAACCAGCCGCCGCGGAACGCCTCTGCGGTCTCCTCGGGCTTGTTCCAGTAGCCGCTCATCACCAGCGGGCCCCGATAGACGATCTCGCCGACCGCACCCGGCGCCACGTCGTTCAGGTCGTCGTCGACGATCCTGGCTTCGACGTTGACGATCGGCCTGCCGATCGAGCCGATCTTGCGGATGGCGTCCTCGCCGCGCAGGAGGCAGGTGACGGGGCTGCACTCGGTCTGGCCGAACGCGCTGACGATGTCCGCCTGCGGGAAGGCGTCGATCATCGAGCGGAGCAGCGTCGTCGACGCGGGAGCAGCGCCCCACGAGCAGCGGCGCAGGGCCGAGAGGTCGCGGTCGGCGAGCCCGGGCACGGCCACGATCGCGGCCCACTGCGCGGGCACGAAGAAGCACGACGACACGCGCTCGCGCTCCAGCAGGTCGACCATGGCGACCGGGTCGAAGCCGCCGGAGGGCGTCAGCACCGTGGTCGCGCCCACGGCGAGGTTGATGCAGAAGCCCGAGAGACCCGCGATGTGGAAGAGGGGGGCGCCGGAGAGGCCGACCCGGTCGTCACCGGTCACCCCGTTCGTCACGATGTTGCTGTAGGCGTGCAGGACGAGGTTGCGGTGCGAGAGCACGGCGCCCTTCGGCCGCCCGGTGGTGCCCGAGGTGTACATGATGAAAGCCGGGGCCTCATCGGCCACCGCGGGCTGATCGGCGGTCGGGGGCGCGGCGGCGAGCTGGGCCTCGTAGCCCGCGCCGAGGGTCAGGACGGCGTGCACGTCGGGCGTGGCGGCCGCGTCGACGACCGACGTGAACGCGTCGTCGACGAGCACCGTCGTCGCGCCGGAGTCGCTGAGCACGTAGGCGACCTCGGCGGCGACCATCCGGAAGTTCACCGGCACGCAGATCGCCCCGACCCGCAGGATCGCGGCCATCGCCTCGACGTGCGGCACGCTGTTGAGCGCCATGACGGCGGCGCGGTCGCCCGCGCCGAGCCCCGCCGCGGCCAGCGCCGACGCCAGCCGGTCGATCCGCTCGTCGGTCTGGTGCCAGGTCAACGTCAGCGGGCCGTCCCGGAACGCGATCCCGGCGGGCGTCGTGCGCGCGAAGCGGCCGATCTGGTCGCTCAGCGTCATTCCGGCGACGTTCATGGCATCGCCGGGTAGCGGTCGCGGAGCTTCTGCTTCACGAGCTTGCCGGTCGGGGTGCGGGGCAGGTCGGGGGTGAACACGACCCGGCGCGGCGCCTTGAACGCGGCGATGTGCTCGCGGGTGTGCGCGATCAGCTCCCGCTCCAGCTCGGGGCCCGGCGTGGCGTCCGGGGCGGGTTGCACCACCGCGAGCACCGCCTCGCCCATCTCGGCGTCCGGGACGCCGATCACCGCGACGTCGAGCACCGCGGGGTGCAACGCGAGGGCGTCCTCGGCCTCGCGCGGATAGATGTTGACCCCGCCTGAGATGATCATGAACGCCTTGCGGTCGGTGAGGTACAGCCATCCCTCCTCGTCGACGTAGCCGAGGTCCCCCGTCGTGGCCCAGTCGTCGTGCTCGGGATGGCGGGACTCGCGCGTCTTCTCGGGGTCGTTGTGGTAGGTGAAGAGCGGGCCGTCGGTGCGCTCGAAGTAGACGGTGCCGACCCGGCCGGGCGGCAGCAGCTCGCCCGTCTCGGTGTCGGCGATGCGCAGTGCGCCCAGCGCGGCGCGCCCGACCGAACCGGGGTGGGCCAGCCACTGGGCCGAGTCGAGGAACGTCATCCCGATGCTCTCGGTCGCCGCGTAGTACTCGTACAGGACCGGCCCCCACCACTCGATCATCGCGCGCTTCACGTCGATCGGGCAGGGTGCGGCAGCGTGGATCGCCACCCGCATCGAGGAGACGTCGTAGCGCGCACGCACCTGCGGCGGCAGCTTGAGCAGCCGCACGAACATCGTCGGCACCCACTGGCTGTGGGTGGCCTGGTACTTCTCGATCGCGGCCAGCGCCTCCTGCGCGTCGAACCGGTCCATGGCGACCACCGTGCCGCCCAACGCCTGCACTGCGACGGTGAAACGCAGCGGGGCGGCGTGGTAGAGCGGGGCGGGAGACAGGTAGACCGTCTCCGGGGTGAACCCGTACAGGGGCCCGAACACCGCGACGTTGGCGTCGCCCGGCTCGTCGATGCGCCGCTGCGGCATCGGCGGCCGGACGCCCTTGGGTCGTCCGGTGGTGCCCGACGAGTAGAGCATCGACGCGCCCGCGGGCTCCTCGGCCAGGGGCTCACCGGAGACGTGCTCGAGGGCGGCGTCGTAGTCGTCGAAGCCGGGGACCGCCGGTCCGTAGGCCAGCCGCAGCCCGACCTCGGGCACCGCCGCTCCCACAGCGGCCGCGAGAGCGCCGAGCGACCCCGCGACGACGAGGGCCTTGGCCGCGCAGTCGTCGACGATGTAGGCGATCTCGGCCGGTGTGAGGTGGTGGTTGACCGCCGTGAGCAGCAGGCCGCAGCGCTGTGAAGCCCAGTAGACCTCGAACACGCGCGGCGAGTTGTCGGCCACCAGCGCGATCGCATCCCCCGGGCGCATGTCGTGGTCGACGAGCCACCGGGCGAGCCGAGCGGAGCCCGTCTCCATCTCGGCGTGGCTGAGCGTCTCCCCGGTCCCGGCCATGATCACGGCCGGGTGGTCGGGTCTCGGCGCGGCGCGCGTTCCGGGAAGCACACTCGAAGTGTCTACCGCATCACACCCGCCGGGAGCATCCCTCGACATGGTAGAACCGGTCAACACTGACGGTTCGGCAGCAGACGATACGAGCGGAGGCACAAGGCGTGGACGTCTCGGGCGCTGTAGCACTGGTCACCGGCGGGGCATCAGGACTCGGCCTGGCCACCACGAAAGCGCTGCTCGGCGCAGGCGCGAAGGTCGTGATCCTGGATCTGCCGACGTCCGCGGGCGAGCAGATCGCCAAGGAGTCGGGCGAGGACGTCCGGTTCGCCGCGGCGGACGTGCGCAACGAGGCCGAGGTCGCCGCGGCGCTCGACATCGCGGACGCGCTGGGCCCGCTGCGCGTGTGCGTCAACTGCGCGGGCACCGGGAACGCGGTCCGCACGGTGGGCAGGAAGGGCGTGTTCCCCCTCGCCGACTTCACGCGGGTCATCGAGATCAACCTGATCGGCACGTTCAACGTGCTGCGCCTGGCCGCCGAGCGGATGCTGGCCCACGACCCGGTGGACGGCGAGCGCGGCGTGATCGTGAACACCGCCTCCGTGGCCGCGTTCGACGGACAGATCGGGCAGGCCGCCTACTCGGCGTCGAAGGGCGGCGTGGTGGGCATGACGCTGCCGATCGCGCGGGACCTCGCGGGCATGCTGATCCGGGTGGTCACGATCGCCCCGGGGCTCTTCGACACGCCCTTGCTCGCGGGCGCCCCCGAGGACGTCAAAGCCGCGCTCGGCAAGCAGGTGCCGCATCCGGCCCGGCTCGGCGCGCCTGCGGAGTACGCCGCGCTCGCCGCCCACATCGTCGCCAATCCGATGCTCAACGGCGAGACGATCCGCCTCGACGGTGCGATCAGGATGGCGCCGAAGTAAGAATGTCGGCCCGTCGATCGGGGTCGCAACGGTTCGGCGCAGCGAGGTGTCCGCCCGTCAGCCGAGCGCTGACCACCAATCGGTTATCGGGTCGGGGGCGGTGAGGTCGATGCGCTGACCAGGGCGGGGGAGGGCGATCTGGATGTCCTCGGCCGCCGCGGCGCTCGCCAGCCGTTGTACGGGCTCTGCCCAGGTGTGGAAACCGAGATTGAACGTGGCCCAGTGGACCGGCACCAGCAATCCGCCGCGCAGGTCGACGTGCGCGCGGACGGCTTCCTCGGGGTTCATGTGGATGTCGGGCCACAAGTCTGAGTACGCCCCGATCGGCAACAGCGTCAGGTCGAACGGGCCGAGCTCGGCGCCTGCGCGGGCGAACGCGGCCGTATAGCCGGTGTCACCGCCGAAGTAGGCCCGGTGGGTCGGTCCGGTGACCGCCCACGACGTCCACTGCGTGGTGTTGCGGGCCAGGTTGCGGCCCGAGAAGTGCCTGCATTCGACGGAGGTCAGGGTCAGCTCGCCGATCGGGGTCGAGCTGCCCCAGTCCAGCTCGACGATCCGCGCCGCGGGGATGCCCCACTTGCGCAGATGGGCCCCGACGCCAACGGGCACGACGAACGGCGCGCTGGTCAGGGCCGAGAGCGACCGAACCGTCGGCAGGTCCAGATGGTCGTAGTGGTCGTGGGAGATCAGCACGGCGTCCAGCTCGGGCAGCCGGTCGAGGCTCGTCGGGGCCGGGTGCAGGCGCTGCGGCCCGACGGTGCGCGACGGCGACGCCCGCTCACCCCACATGGGGTCGGCGAGCACGCGGTAGCCGTCGATCTCGATGAGGACGCTGGCGTGACCGAACCAGGTGACCGCCATCGGGGCCGCCGGTCCCGACGGCGCGCCGGGCACGAGCGGGACCGGGGCCGCCGGACGACCCATGCGCCCGCGGGTGAGCAGTCGGCCGACGAGCGCGACCGTGCCGACCTGCGCAGGCAGGGAGTCTGGTTCCGTGTTGGCGAAGCTCCCGCCGTCCGCGTACGGCGAGGCGGCCGCGGCGGCGCGCAGCTTCGCCGAGGACGCGCCCAGCGCAGTCGGAAGGCCATAGCCTGCGCGGCCGAACGCGACGGCGGTGGCGACACCTGTCGTGCAGGCGAGAAGGGGGAGCAGACGCACGGACAGAGCCTAAGGTCGATCACCATGACGCTGCCCACCACGCCGCACACGGTGACGACCGAGCGCAGCGGCCACGTCCTGCTCGTGCGCATCGAGCGGCCCCACAAGCGCAACGCGATCGACGCCGTCACCACCGCGGGCCTCGACGCCGCCTTGAACACCCTCGACGACGACCCGGATCTGTGGGTCGGGGTCCTCGCAGGCACCGCGGTGGCCTTCTCCGCGGGCACCGACCTGGCCGCGGGCGCCGGGCCGCCCACGCCGCGAGGGGGCGGCTACGGAGTCGTTCGCCGCGACCGCACCACCCCGTTGATCGCCGCGGTCGAAGGGTTGGCCTACGGCGGCGGGTTCGAGATCGTGCTCGCCTGCGATCTCGTCGTCGCGGCCAGGACGGCGCGGTTCGCGCTGCCCGAGACCGCGCGCGGGCTCGTCGCCAACTGCGGGGCCCTGTTCCGGGCGCCGCGCGCCCTCCCGCTCAACATCGCCCGCGAAATGCTGCTCACCGGCGACCCGCTCGACGCCGAGCGCGCCTGGTCGCTGGGCTTGGTCAACCGGCTTGTCGAGCCGGGGACGGCCGAGCGGGTGGCGCTGGAGCTCGCCGAACGGATCTGCGCGAACGCGCCGGTCGCCCAGCGTCTTTCGCTGCGCGGCGTGGCGGCCGCCGACGCCGACCGCGACGCGCTGGGCTGGGCGGCGACCGAGCGCGCATCGGAAGAGGTCAACGCCTCCGCAGACGCCGCGGAAGGCGTCGCCGCGTTCCGCGAGAAGCGCCTGCCTCGCTGGAGCGGCCGCTGAGCGCGGGCTCGGGCGGAGCAGATGCAGGCGCGGCCGGTGGCACCGCGACCTCGATCTCGCCGCCGAGCGCGAAGCCATCCGCGAGCGCGAGGTCATCGCCGCTCCAGAAGCGCCCGGGGTCATACCAGCTCGGGGTGCGCCCGGCCGTGAGCAGGCCCATCTCGGCGAACGTCGCGGCCACGACCTCGGCGCAGTAGGCCGTCTCGAGGTCAGCCGCCTCGCGGTCGGCCGCGTCGTCCCGACGGTGGCGCAGCGGGGGCAACCGCCCGCGCAGCCAACGACCCGCCAGTGCCGCCGTCGAGGGAAACGGCGTGCCGTCCAGTCGGGCGATCACGCGCAGCAGCCTGTCCTCGTGCTCACGGGTCAGCTCGCCCGCGAGCTGGCGCACCCAGCCGCGTTGGCCGTAGCGCTGGCCCCACTGCAGGACCGCCGCGCCCAGGTCGTGCAGCTGCACGCCGCGGTGACGCTCACCGGTCCACATGTCCGGCAGGCCGCGGCCGAGCTCGGCGTGCCACATCAGCGGCGGCAGGTCGTCGAGCACAACCGCCATGCCGACGTGGTTGACGGGCGCGTTCGTCAGCCCGCGAATGGCCCGGTCCGCCCCGCTGGTTCCGCGGAACAGCCAGATGTCGCCCGTGCGCGCGAGGTCGACCGCCCGGTCGAGAGTGATCAAGGCTCGCGGCACCGCGGTACATTATCGGCCGTGCGCTGGTGGAAGTGGGTGGGTCTGGCCGGGCTCGCCGGGGTGGCGGCGACGGGCGTCGTGACGGTGCGGGCCGAGCGGAAGCGCCGCGCCTATACCCCCGACGAGATTCGCGCCCGCCTCCACGAGCGCGCGCGCGAGGCGCAGTCGACGACGTAGTCGGGCGCTACACCAAGACGGTATTGGGCTCGAGGCCGGACAGAACTCGTCCGTACAGCTCGAGGTTCGTGGTCGGCACGTGCAGTGCGTGCAGCGCAATCGCCTGTACGTCACGCTGGATCCGCTGGATCGGCGCCCCGGTATACAAGGAGCCTGCCCCGCTGGCCTGGGCCAGGGTGGTGACCGCTCCGTGAGCCAGCTGGCAGACCCGGCCGACCGCGACCCTGGCGTAAGCGCGCTCCTGCATTGTCCACGGCTCATCCACCGCGGACTTCGCGTCGACCAGCTCGGCCAGCCTGCGGCCGTGGTACCCGGCTTCGTCGATCTGCAGCGAGGCCTCCGCAAGCTGCAGGTGGGTCACCGGTGCATCGGCCTGGCGGGAGTAGCTGGTATTGGCGATGCCCCGCATTTCCATCCGCTCGAGGAACGCCTCCTTGGCCGCCATCGCGAGGCCGATCAGTTTGCCGGGCTCCGCAGCCGAGATGTGGCCGATCCCGGGACCGCTGTAACGCGGTGAGCCTGCGTTGTGTCTCGAGGCAGGTTCCGCGCGCAGCAGGCTGGAGATCGGCAGGTACCGCGAGGCCGGGACGAACAGGTCGTCGACGGCGGTGGTCACGCTGCCGGTGCCGCGCAGCCCGGCGACGTGCCAGTCATCGATCACCTGCAGCTCCTTCATCGGGACGACCGCGATGATCGGCGCCACGCTCCCGCCGTCGGGAGCAGGCAGCATCGCCGACAGCAGCTTCCAGCTGCTGTGCGCGGCACCGCTGTTGAACGACCACTTGCCCGACACCCGCAAGCCGCCCCCCACCACCGTGGCCGTCCCCGTCGGTGCGAGCGTGGCGCAGACGAGGACATCGGGGCTGGCGAAGACCTCGTCCTGCACCTCGTCCGGGAACAGGCCGAGGATCCAGGACGCCACCCACCACGCCACCGTGTCGAACGCGGCGGAGCCATCGCCGCGGCCGAGCTCGATCGAGACGTCCAGCTGAGTGACGCTGTCGGCCGCGTAGCCGCCAAGGCGGGCAGGCAGCCGCATCTTCAGGATGCCTGCCCTGCCCAAGGCCTCCACCGTTTCGTCGTGCAGGCGCCGGTTCTCCTCCTGCCACGGGGCGTTGGCCCGCAACAGCGGCACCAGGTCGGCCGCCCGCTGAGTCAGCTCGACCCGAGTCGGCGGAGCCGGGGCTTTAATGGTTTCCACGGGTACTCCTCAGTGCAGATGGTGCGCGGGGCAAGTGCTCAGGGCACATAGTGCGAACGGCTGGCGTCAATGAATTCTTCGATGGTCGTCGGAGTGGTCCTCCCCACCCTGCTGACCACATCGTTGGTGCCTGCGAAGACCCCATTCTGGTAGTCGATAGAGACGTTCCGAAGATGCTGGACCAGGTGCTCGGAGTAGCCCATTTCCGTGATGATCCGGGCGAACTGGTCGACCTGGATGGGCTCATACGTGATGGTCCTGCCCAGAACCTTCGAGAACGACGCTGCGATGTCGTGGTGATTCATCTCGGCCGGGCCGTGGAGCGGGTAGGTCTTGCCCGCGTGTGGCTGCGGATCCTCCATGATGGCGGCGATGACATGCGCCTGGTCTTCGACCGCGATGGGTGCGTGTCGCCCTTCGCCGAAGGGCAGGCTGATCCGGTCGTCGGCCGCGATGGAATGGCTGAAGTAGATGAAGTTCTCCGCGAAGAACGTCGGGCGTAGGTGGGTTACGCGCAGCTGTGACTGATCCAGCAGTCGCTCGCCGATCCAGTGCTGTTGAGCGGCATTGCTACCGGCGTCTCGGCGCGCCGAGATCTGTGACATGTTCACCACCGCTTGGACTCCGGCGTCGGCGGCGGCCCGCGCGAAAACCGCGGTTGCTTCCAAGAGGCCTGGATGAATCGGATACACGAAATACGCTGAGCGCACGCCCTTCAGTGCCCGGCTGACGTCGTCGAGCCGGAACGCATCGCCGACGACGACTTCGGCTCCCCAATTCGCGAGGTCGCGCGCGCGCTCGTCGTCGGCACGTACGAACGCCCGAACGGTATGTCCTCGGTCGAGGAGCAGCCGGGTAGTCCGCCTCCCGGTCTGCCCGGCCGCCCCGGTCACCAGATACGTGGATTGTGGAACGCTCGCTCCCATACGAGGGAGCGTAATACGGGAGCGGTCGTTCCACAACTCCGGTACGGTGGGTCCATGCCCCGACTGCGCCAGTTCGACGAGCGTCAGGTGGTCGAGCAAGCGGTGCGCCTGTTCCTCCAAAACGGCTACCACGCCACGTCGACCCGCGATCTCGGCGAAGCGCTCGGGCTCAACCCCAGCAGCCTCTACCGCACGTTCGGCGACAAGCGCGGCCTTTACCTGCGTGCACTGGACCGTTATCTGGCCTCCGAAGGAGAGCGCGCGGCCGCGGTGCTGGCCGAGCCCGGCTCGGTGCGCGACCGCCTTCGCGCCCTGATGTTGACCACGCTCAACGAGCTACCCGGCCAGACCGACGACACCCCGTTCGGTTGTCTGGTGCTGAACACCGCCAGCGAGCTCGGCGCAGGTGACCCCGAGGCGAGCAAACGCATACACGCCGCGTTCGAGGGTGCGAAGGCAGGCGTGAACCAACTCCTTCAGCACGGCATCGAGACCGGCGAGCTACCTGCCGACACCGACGTCACCGCCGTCGCCGATCTGGTGTCCACCACGCTCATCGGACTTCGTGTACGCAAACGGGCAGGCGAAACCAAAGCGGCCCTCCACGCCACGGTCGACTACGCGATCCGCGCCCTGGGATGACCTGCGACACCACGCGTCAGTGCAGCGCGGACATCGCCGTCCACCGGTCCCACGGAACCGCCCAGTCGTAGACGTCGCCGTCGGCGGCGGACAGCTGGACCGGGGTGCCGCTGATCTCGACCGGATCCCCGAACAGCGCGGTGTCGAAGTAGCTGCGGGCGTTGGCCGTGCTCAGGTTGATGCAGCCGTGGGTGATGTTGCGCTTGCCCTGCGCCGAGACCGACAACGGGTTGGCGTGGATGAACTCGCCGTTGTTGGAGATCCGCACGGCCCAGTGCTCGGGGACGTCGTTGTAGCCGAAGTCGGGGTTGGACATCAGCACCGTCTGGGACTTACCCATGACGATGTGCGTGCCGCTGCGCGTGACCCGGCGCGGATCGGAGTCGGCTCCGTAGCTGGCGGGCAGGTCCATCACGGTCTGCCCGTCGCGCACCACCTGGATGCGGTGGGTCCTGGCGTCGGCCTTGACGATCTGGGAACGGCCCACCGTGAACCGGGTCGTGAGGTCGGTCTTGCCGTATCCGGCCGCACCCACGTTCACCCCGTAGAGGTGCGCGGCCATCGTGACGGTGGTGCCGACCGGCCAGTAGTTCTGCGGCCGCCAGTGCACGCGGGAGCCGTCGTAGGCATCAGGCAGCCATGCCCAGGAGCCGGTGACCGGGACGGACGTGGTGACCGCGAGCGCCCGCTCGACCGCGGGCCGGGCCGCCACCGGGACCGACCGGTTGAACTGGATCATGATCGGCGCGGCGACGCCGACGCTCTGGCCGTCGCCGATCGTGGTCGAGGCCGTGAGGTAGCGCCGCGGGCTTGCGGTGGCGAAGGTGCCGGTGACCGGCGTAGTGCCGCCGGTGCTGCTCGCGCTGCCGGTGAAGTGGTAGGTCCTGGCGAACTTCGGCGGCACGCTCGCGGTCCAGGTCGCTCCGTCGGCGGACAGGGTGCCGGGCACGGCGGTGCCGTCCGAGTCGGTGAGCGCCACGCCCGTGAGCTTCCCGTTGACGGCCTTGACCGTGATCGGCTCAGCGGGAGCGACGGCCTTCGTCCCGTCGGGCGGGTCGACCGTGACCTTCGGAACAGGCTGTAGGGCGGGTGGCGCCGCAACGGCGGGCAGTGCCGTGGCCTGCGGTGCGGTGCAGCCCGCGACCAGCGCTAACCCGACAGCACCGAGGATCACCGTCGCCAGGGCAGGGCGCAGCCTCATCACGTGCATCACTGCTTTCCCCCCGTTCACGACTCCCCGGGCGTATGAGATCAACCCGGGGTCGTCGCGTCAATTACGCCGCGGGGTGGTTTGCGATGTCGTGACCGAAGAACCGTTACTCTCCGAAGTGGACGGTGTTGTCTGCTGCGGCACGGGCGGCGGGACATCGGGCCGCGTCTGCGCCGCGGTCCGCGTCTCCGAACCGGCAGGCGTCGCCGACCCGGCAAGCGGCTCCGCCCCGGCAGCCGTGTCCGACCCCGCAGCGGGGTCGGCGTCGGCTCGCAACTCCGACTTGAGGATCCGCGCTGATCGACCGAGGCTGCGGGCGGCGTCGGGCAGCCGACGGGCCCCGAACAACAACACCAGCACGAGGATGACTATCGCCCAGTGCCAGGGACTCAGCTCGCCCATCGTGTGCGCCCTTTCTGACTGCTATCCGACGGGTCCAGTGTGCACCCCGCAACCGAAATTCGACGACACGGCCCGGACCTTGGGCGGATTGTTCCGGTTCCCGATTCAGGCGCGTCGAACGCGCATCGCCCGCCAGATCAGGCCGATTCCGACAACCAACGCAATCAGCCCGATGATCAGCCAAAGGCGGGACCCCGTCATGAAGCTGCCGCCGATCACCCCGACGCCCTGCAGGGTCCACAGGGCACCCAGGAGGGCGAGCACAACACCGACGGCGGGTACCACCCAGCGGATCATGACTCTCCCTTGCTCGCCGACCTCACCATCATGCTCCTCGGGGGCTGCGCGGGCCTGTCTCGCCCCACTCAGAACGCCAGACACCGGTAGACGGGCCGCAGCAACTCGGTGACCGGCTCGCCGCGCAGCGCCACCGGGAACGGCGGGATCTGGTCGAGGAGGGCGTCCGGAGGGGTGTCGGGACCCACGACCCGCGCGGGCAACGGGCCTGCCGGGGCGTAGAACGTCGCGAGCACCTCTGCGAGCGGGGCGCCGTGCGTGCGGGTGGACGCCGCGGTGGCCCGGCGGGAGCGCAGGTCGGCCAGCAGCGTCTCCCGGTCCCGCCCGCGCAGCGCCAGAATCTCGAACGGGTCGGCGTCGAACCGCTCGGCCAGCAGGTAGCAGACCGCGGCGAGGTGTTTGCACGGCACGGCCTGGTCGGGGCACGTGCAGTCCAGCGCCAGATCACGCGCGCTCGCCGGGAACAGCGAGAGCCCCACGGCCGCGAAGACGTCCTCGATCTCGTGCGGCATCTCCCCGGCCAGAAGCGCCGCGGTGTAGGACGCGTCGGCGACCAACGCCTCGGCGACCGCGCCCCACTCGGCCTTGCCGAACGTGGGCACCCCGACCCGCACGGAGTAGGGCCGCGGCCTGCTGCCCTGCACCTTCGCCAACGCGCCACCCGCGTCGACGTCGAGAGAGATGATCTGTCCTTGCCTGGCGTACGCCCGGCCGCGGGCCATGCGCCCGCCGACCCCGATCTGCTCCAGCACCGAAAGGAACCGCTTCGACCACCACGTGCGGGCGACCGAGCCGCGCGCGGAGTTGATCTGGATGCCGCCCGTGACCTTGATCGGGCGGCCAGGCGACTCGTCGCGCCACCATGGCTCGGTCACTGTGCCAACCGGTTCATTCCGCCTCCACGGCCGCGTCGACGTCGAGGGTGAACAGCGACCGCAACGTGTCGGTGGACAACTCGGTGAGCCAGCTCTCGCCCGCGCCGACGACCATGTCCGACAGCGCCGTCTTCTTCGCGATCATCGCGTCGATCCGCTCCTCGACGGTGCCGGGGCAGACGAACTTGCGCACCTGGACGTTGCGCCGCTGCCCGATGCGGAACGCCCGGTCGGTGGCCTGGTTCTCCACCGCGGGGTTCCACCAGCGGTCGAGGTGCACGACGTGGTTGGCCGCGGTGAGCGTGAGCCCGGTGCCACCCGCCTTCAGCGACAGCATCAGAACCGGCGGGCCTTCCCCGGCCTGGAACCGCGCGACCATGCCGTCACGCTGCTTCTTGGACGTGCCCCCGTGCAGGAACGCGATGTCGGTGTCGAAGCGGGCAGCGAGGTGCGGCACCAGCATGTGCCCGAACTCGGTGAACTGGGTGAAGCACAGGACCCGGTCGCCCTCGTCGAGGATCTCGCCGAGGATCTCCTCCAGTCGGATGACCTTGCCCGAGCGACGGCCGATCGGGGAGCCGTCGTGCAGCAGCTCGGCCGGGTGGTTGCAGACCTGCTTGAGCTTGGTCATCGCCGCCAGCACGTTGCCCCGGCGCTGGATGCCCTGTGCGTCCTCGATCTTCTCCATCATGTCGTCGACGACGGTGCGGTAGAGCGTGGCCTGCTCCGGGGTGAGCCGGTAGTGCTGGGTGATCTCGATCTTGTCGGGCAGGTCGTCGATGATCGTCGGATCGGTCTTGACGCGGCGCAGCACGTAAGGCCGCGTGACCGTGCGCAGCCGCGCCGCCGACTCCTCGTTGCCGTGCCGCTCGATCGGGATGGCGTACCGCTCGCGGAAGCGCTCTGCCGTGCCCAACAGCCCGGGGTTGAGGACGTCCATCACCGACCACAGCTCCGAGAGCCGGTTCTCCACCGGGGTGCCGGTGAGCGCGACGCGATGCTCGGCGTCGAGCCGCCGCACGGCCCGTGCCGCCGACGCCCGGCTGTTCTTGACCGCCTGGGCTTCGTCGAGCACCAGGCGGCGCCAGCCGATCGCGGCCAGCTCGTCGATGTCGCGCGCCGCCGTGGCGTAGGTGGTGACGACGATGTCCGCCTCCGCGACCTGCTCGCGCAGCGCCTCGCCGTGCGGGCGGCCCTGGCCGTGCAACGCCAGCACACGCAGCTCGGGGGCAAACCGCTCCGCCTCCCGTTGCCACGTGCCGACCAACGACATCGGACACAGCAGCAGGGTGGGGCCGCGCTCGGCGCCGTCCTGTTCGCCGCCGACTTGTTTGGGGCCGTCCCGCTGCTGCCGCTCGTACGCCTCGAGCGCGAGCAGCTGGACGGTCTTGCCCAGCCCCATGTCGTCGGCGAGACAGGCGCCCAGCCCCAGCTCCGCGAGAAACGCCATCCATGACAGCCCGCGCTGCTGGTAGGGCCGCAGCTGCGCGCGGAAGCCGTTCGGGGTGCCGACCGGGGCGATCGCGCGCTCGGCCCTGCCGTCGAGCAGGTCGCCGATCCATCCCTGCGCGTGTACGGCGGTGACCGGCAGGGGCACGTCCTCGTCGGCCGCCCAGTCGTCGGGGTGCCGACCCGCGAGCGCCAGCACCTCGGCCGCGGTGGGGGCGCGCCGCGGCTTGCTGCGCCGCAGGTACTCCAGGCCCGCCCGCAGCTTTTCGGCGTCGACGCTCACCCAGCGCCCGCGCACCCGCACGAGCTGCGCCTTGGCCGCCACGAGCTCGGCGAGCTCCTCCTCGCCGAGCTCCTCGTCGCCGACGGCGACCGACCAGCGGAAGTCCGCCAGCTCCTCGCGGCCGAGCCCGCCGCGGGTGAGGACGCGGTCGGCGGGGGTGCTGCGGGTGGACAGCGACAGCCCCACCCGGCGGGAGCCGTCCCAGCCGGTGGGCAGCTGTACGCCGAAGCCCGCGTCGGCGAGCAGGGGCGCATCGACGGTGAGGAAGTGGTGCGCTCCGCCGTTCTCCAGGTCGAGCGCCTCCGGACGGGCCGAGCGCAGGGCGGCGGTGAGCGGCGCCATCACGAGCGCGGCCCGACCGAGCTCGGCGAGCAGCAGCTCCTGCGGATCCGCGACGAGGCGTTCGGCGCGCCCGTCCCAGACCTGCGCGGCGGGCACGAGCAGGCTCGGATCGGCCGTGGACTGGAGGAAGAACTCCAGGATCCAGTGGGTGCCGTCGCCGGTTTGATCGTCGAGATCAGCGCCGGGGTCGGCCGGGTCGTGCAGGGTGCGGACCTCCGAGAGGCGGAAGCACGCCCGCCCCTCCCCAGGGGCGCCCTCGCCCACCTCGTCCCATGCGCGCAGGGCATCGGCGAGCGTCGCCAGCTCCCGCTCGCCTGCGTCGACCCGCCCGTCGGGGGCGGCGAGCGCGGCCAGCCACGCCTCGATCCCGTCGGCTTTGCCGGACCTGGAGCGGCCCGCGCCCGGCAGCTCGACGGGGGCACGGGCCAGCCGATCGCGCACGGCGGCGTCGGTGAGCACGGCCAGCGCGTCCTCGACGAGCGCCTGCGGATCGGCGCCGCGGACGTCCCGATGTCCTGCCTGTTCGGCCCTTCCGACCGGCGGCAGCGCGTCGACCAGCGCCTCGACGGCCACGGCGTCGAGCCCCCTGATGACCGGGCGCCACCGCGCGTGGGGTGCGCCCGCCTCGCGGACGAGGGTGGGCAGCACGCGTCCGCGGGCGGCGAAATCGTCGGCCAGTTCGGCGAGCGCGCGCAGGTGGGCCACAGAAGCGCCGTAGCGCGCCTCGTCGGCAGGATCAGCCAGCTCGGCGGCGTCGACCAGCAGCGCGGGCACCGTCCACGGCCGCAGCACCGGCTCGCCGCGCGCGGTGCCGCGCACGCCCGACCGCACCAGCTCCGGCGAGGCCACCGGTCCGCCGGGCCACGAGGGAAGCAGCAGCGTGAGCGTCGCGGGCTTGCCGGGGTGCAGCGTCGTCAGCGTCGCGGTGTCGGCCGCGAACGGGTGGGGCCGCGCGGACCGCAGCGACCGCGCCGAGGCCGACGCGGGCCGCTCTCCGTCCTCTGCCCACAACAGCACACCCCGCCCTGGTGACCAGACGGCGTGGACGGCGAGCACGAGCCAAGGCTACGGCCGGGTCCCGACACTTCCGCGCACCCGCCCGCCCCGCACAGGGTGAGTCGTGCATCTCGGCCCGGTGAGTCCGGCAACCGGGCCCGGTGAGTCGGGCATCTCGGGCGCCGCGCGAAGCAGGCGCTCAGGCCACCAGGTCGGCGTAGTCGGGGTGCTTCTCGATCCAGGCCTTGATGAAGGGGCAGTCGGGACGGACGCCGAGGCCGCGGGCGCGCGCCGCGTCCAGCGCGGCCCTCGCCAGCAGGCCGCCGAGGCCCTTGCCCTCGTGGGCGTCGTCGATCTCGGTGTGCACGAACGTGATCCGGCCGGGCGCGAGTCGGTAGCGGACGAAGCCGGCGAGCGTGCCGTCCACGCTGATCTCGAACCGCGACTGCTCCGGCGCGTCGGCTACCTCGACGCGCTCGTCGGTGCTGTCCGCGGCGGTCATCCGCGTGCCCCGCTGTGCGGGACGTAGGTCGCAGGCACCACGCCCAGCTTGCCCTTCTGGTAGTCCTCGAACGCGGCCATCACCTCGGCCTTGGTGTTCATCACGAACGGCCCCGCCCAGGCGACGGGTTCACGGATCGGCATGCCGCCCAGTATCACGACGTCCATGCCCGCGAGCCGCGACTCCTGTGTCGTGTCGGCGGCGACGGTGATCGTGTCGCCCGGCCCGTAGAGCACGGCCTGCCCGGTGTGCACCGGACGGCGCTCGGCCCCCGCCGTCCCCGTGCCGGAGAGCACGTAGACCAGCGCGTTGAAGTCCTGCCGCCACGGCAGCCGCAGCGTGGCTCCGGGGGAGACGGTCGCGTGCGCCATCGTCATCGGCGTGAACGTCGAGCCGGGTCCGGCGTGGCCGCCGAGCTCGCCCGCGATGAGTCGGAGCAGCGCGCCGCCGTCGTGGCTGGTCAGCAGGGCCGCGTCGGTGCCGCGCAGGTCCTGGTACTTGGGCTCGAGCCATTTGTCGGCCTTCGGCAGGTTCACCCACAGCTGCAGGCCGTGGAACAGCCCGCCCGAGACGATCAGGCTCTCCGGCGGCCGCTCGATGTGCAGCAGGCCGCTGCCCGCGGTCATCCACTGCGTGTCGCCGTTGGTGATCACACCGCCGCCGCCGTGGCTGTCCTGGTGCTCGAACGTGCCGTCCATGATGTAGGTGACGGTCTCGAAGCCCCGGTGCGGATGCCACGGCGTGCCCTTGGGCTCGCCCGGCGCGTACTCGACCTCGCCCATCTGGTCCATCATCAGGAACGGATCGAGGTCGCTCAGTCCGATGCCCGCGAAGGCGCGGCGCACCGGGAACCCCTCGCCCTCGAAGCCGGACGGGGCGGTGGTGACCGACCGGACCGTGCGCTCGACCGCGGCTGCACCCGGCTCGGGCACGCGCGGCAGCACGGTGACGTCGGGGACGGTGACAGCGGGCACGGCGGCCTCCTGTAGTTGTAGATGCAAGTACCCGGCCTCAACGTCGAGGACCACCGGTCTCTTCCCTCGTCCTGCGGTGGGGACGACGGGCAGCACCGCCATCCTCGCAGGGTGGGGCAGACTCGGCGGGTGCCCGCTCTACCGCCCGACGAACAGCGCGCCATGGTGGCCGGAGCGCGCGTCGCCCGGCTGGCCACGCTGCGTCCCGACGGCACGGCCCGGCTCGTCCCGATCACGTTCGTGCTGCTCGACGGCCTGGTCTGCTCGGCGGTCGACGACGTGAAGCCCAAGCGTTCGCCACGCCTCGCCCGCTTGGACGACGTGCGCCATGACCCGCGTGCGGCGGTGCTCGTCGACAGCTACGTCGAGGAGTGGGCGCAGCTGTGGTGGGTGCGCATCGACGGCAGCGCCGAGATCCACGAGACGGGGGAGCTGGCCACGCTGGCGCGGGCCGCGCTGGTGGACAAGTACCCCCAGTACGCGGCGGCCCCGCCGCAGGGCCCCGTGCTCACGCTCACCCCGACCCGGTGGGCGGGCTGGACGGCGTCGTGAGGGTTGCGAGGAAGTGCACCGCCGCCGCCGTCACCTGGTCGGGCGCTTCGAGGTGCGGCGCGTGTCCGCAGCCGAGGACGAGCAGCTCGACCGGCCCGGACGCAAGGTCGCGCACCGCCTCGACGTGCAGCACCGTGCCGTAGGGATCATCGGTGCCCTGTACCGCGAGCACGGGGGCGGTGATGCCGGGCAGCAGCGGCCGCAGGTCCCACGCCGCGAACTCGGGCGAGCGCCAGACGTCGTTCCAGTTGTGGAACGTGACCTGCGCGTCGCGGTGGTAGCGCGCCATGCGCTGGGCCAGAGCGCCGTCGAGGAACGCCTCGCGCGCCGCGGCCACCCCGTCCAGTCCCACCGGTTCGGCGATCACGTGCGGCGCGAGCACGACGAGGCCCGCGACGGGGTGGGTCGCCGCGTGCACCAGCGCGATCGAGGCCCCGTCGCTGTGCCCGACCAGCACGGGATCGGCCAGGTGCAGGGCGTCGCGCAGGGCGGGCACGACGGCGGCGGCTTCCTCGTGCATGAACTCGACCGTCCGGGGCGCGCAGGGCAGGTCGGAGAAGCCGTGCCCCAGCCGCGAGTAGGCCACGACCCGACGCCCGGTGGCGGCGGCCACCGTCTGCGGCCAGCCGCGCCACAGCGCGACCGAGCCCAGTCCCTCGTGCAGGAACAGCAGTGGCGCCTGCGCGCGGTCGCCCGGCACGTCGAGGTACTCGACCTTGCCTCCGGGCACGGCGACCAGCGGCAGCTCATCCATGCGGGTCCGCGCGCCCGGTCACGCCTGCGAATATACGGCCGCTCCCGAAGGGGCTTCCGCGCGTGGGCTGCCGCGTGCGACCGGGGGACCTACGATGCGCCGGTGGTGCCGCCCGACGATCTCCCGCTCACGTTCGACCAACTGGTGGCGAGGGCTGCTGCGCTGGCGGCGGCTCCTGGCCGCGCGGTCCTCGGCATCACCGGCGCGCCGGGGGCGGGCAAGTCCACGCTGGCCGAGGCGCTGGTCACGGCCGTGCCCCGGGCCGCACACGTGCCGATGGACGGCTTCCACCTCGCCGACGTCGCGCTGCGCGCCCTCGGCAGGCTCGACGCGAAGGGCGCGCCGGACACCTTCGACGCGGGCGGCTACGTCGCGCTGTTGCGGCGGCTGCTGGCCGACGCGGAGGACGTCATCTACGCGCCGATGTTCGAACGCGACCTGGAGCAGCCGCTCGCAGGCGCGATCGCCGTGCCCCGCTCGGCCCGGTTGGTGATCACCGAGGGCAACTACCTCCTGCACTGGCCCGCGGTCCGCGCCGAGCTCGCCGAGGTCTGGTTCTGCGACCCCGATCCGGCGGTCCGGCAAGGCCGACTGACCGCCCGACATGTGGCGTTCGGCAAGGCGCCCGCGTTCGCCGCGGCCTGGATCGCGGCGGTCGACGAACCCAATGCCGAGCTGGTGGAGGCGACCAGGGACCGCGCCGACCTGCTCGTACCGGCGACCGTGCTCGACGCGGTGCCGCGCAGTGCGACGTCGCCCTGACGGTGGCGGGCGGGCCGGCAGGAGCGGCCCAGCAGGAGCGGCCCAGTAGGAGCGGCTCAGTGGTGGGCGGCGTGGTGGGCGGCGAGCACGTCGAGCCCGAAGTCGGCCTCCGGGTCGCGCCAGGCGGCGTGCGCGTGGTTGACGTCGCGCTGGGTGTTGTCCCACTCGATGAGCAGGTGTGGACCCTGGAGGCGGTAGTAGTGCCGTTCACCGGGGGAGGTGCTGCCCGCCCAGGCGAAGTGCACGGCGTCCAGGGCGGCGTCGTCGGCGTAGCGGCCTGCGACGCTGATCTCCTCGGGCACCCGGTCGAGGTAGGTGGCGAGCAGCATCCGCAACAGCTCCCGCTGCGCCGTGTCCAGCTCGGCGGCGGGCAGACCCTTCGGCGCGGCGGTAAGGGCGAGGACTTCGTGGTCGGCGTCGTCGAACTGCGCGGCGTCGTCGATCGCGTCGCTGGCCTCCTGCAGCGCCGCCTGCTGAGGGGCGTCGGCGAACGGGGCGCGCCAGAGGCCCACGAGCGAGATGACGCGGTCGCCTTCCGCCACGGTGGTGCGGTTGCCGCCGATGATGTCCGAAGGCGCGCGCGGCAGGAGGACGGCGCTTTGCCGTAGCGGCGTGGCCAGCGAGCGGACCAGCTCGCGCGCAAGATCCTCCGGGCCCGCGAGCGGCCGCAGGAGCGAGCCGAGCAGGGGGGCCGAGGCCGGGTCGGCGCCGAGGAACGACGGAGTGGACGCCACCACCCGCCCGTCGACGACCAGGTGGGACACCGACACGTGGTGGCCGCCGAACCGCCAGCCCCACGGCGCCGCACCGCCTGGATCGCCGAAGATCCGCAGGTAGTAGAGCCCAGGGTCGCGGCCGCGCTCCCGGTCGAACATGACGGTGAAACCTTCGGTGTGGTCCAGCACGTTCTCCAGCCCCATCACCGTTGCGGCCGACACGAACCCGGCGCGCGACGTCCCCGCCGCGAGCAGGCCCATCGCCAGCCTCTGCTGCGCGGGGGCTTGGGCGTGCAGGGTGAGGCCGCCGTGATCAGTGGGCGTGTAGAACCACCGTCGGCGCTCGGCGTCGCGCTCCTCTTCGGCGTCGGGGCCTGCTCCGACCGCGGCTTCGCGCTGGTCGTCGGTCAGCGTGCTGAGCCAGTGCAGCGCGGCTGTGGCCATGCGGTCGGCGACCACCCGTGCGCCGTCGGGGGTGGGTTCCACTGCGCGACCCTACGACCCGGTACGCGCGTACTCAACGCAACAGAACTCAGCGCAAGGAGGGCGGACCGCCGGGCACGCGGCCGACTTCGATGTCGCAGCGGATCGTCGACTCGGGGATGCCGGTCAGATCGGCGATCAGCGACCGCGCGGCGGCGTCCGCGTCGGGCATCGCGGGCACGGTCGTGGCCGCTTCGATCTCGGGGACGTAGAGCACGAAGCGCCGCTCCGAAACCCACGCGAGCACCCGAAACCTGCGGCCGTTACCCGACACAGCGACCACGGTACGAGGCTCAGCCGCATGGCGACAACAACGTGCAGGTCGAACTCGCGTCGGCTGCCGGGACGGGCGCGGGGGTCGGCGCGGGCGGCTGAGCGGGATCCGGCACGGCGGTGGCCAACGGGTCGGGTGCGGGCGGCGCGATCGGGGTCGACGTCGGGACGGGCGTGGGTGGCGCCGTGGACGGCGCGACGGCTGCCCTGCGCGGGTCGACGTCGGGCGGGAGGTTCGAGGGCGGCGTCCCGATCGGGTGGAACGGCGCGAAGTCCTGCCCCGGGCCGCTCGTGGCCCCGGTCATGAACGTGTGCCAGACCCTGCCCGGCAGGTCCTTGCCTTCGATCGGGTTCCCCGACGCGGTGCGGATGGGGACGTTGTGGTCGGTGCCCAGCCACACCGCGGTGGCGACGTCGGGGGTGAACCCCGCCATCCATGCGTCGTTGTTCTGGCCTGCGACGTGCGACTGCACCGTGCCGGTCTTGGCGGCGACCGGTCGTCCGCCGGGCAGCGCGAGGTCGTCGTGCGGGGCGACGTCGAGCATCGCCTCGGTGACGTTGCGGGCGACCCGGTCGGAGAAGCGGCGCTCGCCGTCGGTGGAGGTCTGGTAGAGCACGCGCCCGTCCGCGGTGACGACCGACTTCACCAGGTGCGGCTGGTGCCATGTGCCGCCTGCGGCGATCGTGGCGTAGGCGGAGGCCAGGTCGAACGGCGAGATCTCCTTGTTGCCCAGCGCGATGCGCTCGTCGGGGTGGTCGAGCGGGGCGGTGATGCCTGCGGACCGCGCGGCGTCCGCGATCTTCTGTGCGCCGATCTGTTTGGCGAGGGAGTTGAACACGACGTTGTTCGAGAGCGTCATGGCCTGCTTGAGGTCGCAGTGCGCGCAGCTCGCGCCGTCGTCGTTGCGCAGACCCGCGACGGGCTCGCCCGAGAAGGTGCTGCCCAGCCCGACCGGCGGGTCCTGCTGCAGGCCAGCGAGCACGGCGAACGGCTTGAACGTCGACCCGGCGAGCCGGTCGACCCGCGCGTAGTCGAGCCCGAGGCCGTTGTCGCCGCCGTAGTAGGCGAGCACGGCGCCGGTCTGCGGGTCGATCGAGACCAGTGCGGTTCGCAGGTCGGCGGGCTGCCCGGCGAGCGCGGTGTGCACGGCGTCCACCGCCTGACGCTGGAGGGTCGGGTCGATGGTGGTCGTGATGCGCAGGCCTTCCTGCGCCACGTCCTGCTCGGTGATGCCGACATCGGCCAACTCCGCGATGACGGCGGAGACGATGTGCCCTTCGGCGTCTGGGGGCAGTCCGCCCGCCTGGGCGGTCCGCGGAACCGTCGTCGGGAAATGTTGTGCGCTGCGCTGGGCAGGGGTGAGCCAGCCTTGGCTGACCATGCCGTTCAGGACGAAGTCCCAGCGCTGCACGGCGTGCTCGGGGCTCACCGCCGGGTCCCACCGCGACGGCGACTGGATCACTCCGGCCAGCACGGCGCCCTCCGCGACCGTGAGGTCCTGCACGTTCTTGCCGAAGTACGCCTGGCTCGCGGCCTGGATGCCGTAGGCGCCTCGGCCGAAGTAGATGGCGTTGAGGTAGTCGCCGAGGATCTGGTCCTTCGTGTGCTCCTGCGAGATCTTGACCGAGACGATCAGTTCCTTGTACTTGCGCCACAGCGACGGCTCGTCGCCGACGAGGGTGTTCTTGACGTACTGCTGCGTGATCGTCGAGCCACCCCCGTCGCCGCCGCGGACCTGGTTCCACGCGGCCCGCAGGATGCCGACCGGGTCGAAGCCGGGGTTGGAGTAGAAGGTGCGGTCCTCGGCCGAGAGCACCGCCTCACGCACGAACTGCGGCACGGCCTGCACCGGCACCTTCGTCCGGTTGCCCTGCTCGGGGACGAGCCGGGTGATCGGGTCGCCGCCCGCGTAGGAGAGCACCGCGACCTGGTTGTTGATCACGTCGTCCGGCGTCGGCACCGGGAACAGCACATAGCCGACGACGAAGGCCAGCACCGGCCCGAGCACCACGGTCGCCGCGATCGTCAGCAGCACGAGCTTGACGCGCGGTCGGCGGGGGAGTGCTCGGGAGGGGCGGCGGTGCCCACCTGCCTCGGGGATGCGGTGCCGGGCGGAGTCGCTCGACGCCCGCAGCCGCGCCTTCGGCGGGTGCCACCAACCGACGCCGGTGCGGCGCCCCCTCCTGAGCCGTGCACGGCGCCGGATGGGGACGGTGGCGGCGGTGGCGGCGGTGGCGGCTATGTCGGTGGCGGTGTCGAAGGTGGTGGTGGCGGCGGTGTCGAAAACCGTGGTGGCGGCGGTGTCGAAAACGGTGGTGGGGGTGCCGCCCGAGTCGGTGGCATAGCCGGGGGCGGCTCGGACGACGTCGGCTGCCCGGCCGTCGCTCGCCCGGACGTCGGCTGCCCGGACGTCGCTCGCGGGGCTGTCGGGACGCTTCGACAGATCCGGTCGCACACTGCTGCGGTCCGGTGTTCGGGTGCCCGGCACGTCCCCACCTCCCGCTCGACCACTCTGCTCAACGGTCCAACGGGCACCTGCCCGGCCCCGATGTGGGCGGGCTCGCGACACCACACGATGGGGGAAGCGGCCGGGGCTCGCGGCCGGGATGTTCGACACGCTGAGTAGTCACGGCCATCCGTACGGCTCAGCGTGGGCATCGTCGGAGCCGCCGCCGCCCGATTTCCGCCACGGCGCCTGCCCGTCATCCAGCGAGTTCTGCGTCGGCCACCTGGCCATGATCGGCCCCGCATCGGGGCGCCGAGGGTGCGCGAAGCGGCCCCTGATCGACATTGGCGCGCCGCGATGTCGATCATCCGTGACCGCTCTATGACCGTCGGTGAGAACCCGAGGACGGTGAGTCGCCTCTCTCTGCTGCTCAGCGCGGTCGCACCGTCACGCAGGGCGTGTAGATGTAGGCCGATCAGACCATGGACGAGTAGTCCTGATAGCTCAGCTCGATCTACTGAAAGGGTTGAGAATTGTGCGGCCTGGGTGCTGTGGCAGGCTTTCCGTAGCGGAGGGACTGCTGCTCGTGACGATTCGAAAGATGGTTCTTGGCTTACTCGGTCTACCGGGATCGAGATACTCGTGCGTGGCCGAGTTGGAAAGTGGTCGGATCCTGATCGAATCGGGTGCGGCCATGGTCGATCCGGCGGTTGTGCTGCGTTGGGGAATGGAAGCCACAACCGTTCTGGAAACAGCGTCCGACGGCGGGATGGAAGACCTCATCATGACCTCCCGCGCCCATTATCATCTACTGCGTCCGCTGGGGGGCCCGCGATCGTTGTTGGTCTATCTCTGCGTAGACCGGACGCGCGCCAACCTCGCCGCGGCACGGCGGGAACTCGCGGCAGCGCGGCCGGACGCCGAGGTGGCCCGGGTGCAGGCCGCGTCCGTCCCCGAGCCGCAGGGACGGCTGCCACCTGCCATATCCCGGCGAATGGCGGCCGCCATGCCGCCGACCTCCATCGGGTTGGCGGGGCGCACGGCGAGGGCGGACGAGACCGAGTTCGCCGAGGTTCCGCTGCCGCGCAGAACCAGTCCGGCCGCGCTGCCTTCCGCAGGCCCACCCCCTCGGCCGCGGAAGTCCGTTGATCCTGTACTCGCCCAGCCGTGGGCCGATGACGTCGCGACGATGAATCGTCTGTTGACGGCTCTGCGGGCAATGGGCGATCATGTTAAATCAGGCCGAGAAAGATAATGCGGTGCCCCTGATGCACGTGGGTTGAACGATACGTTATGGTCGTTCGCATCCGATGATAAATGGCTGTCGCGCCCTCGCCCCGACCGCGTCGGCAGCCCGTCCTGGAGGCTCCGGCAATGAGCAGTATTGATCACACACTGGACATGGCGGCCAATATCAAGGGCGCCTTTGCTGTCGCCATCGTCGACTACGACAGCGGGATGACCCTCGGCTCCCGCGGTGGCAGCCCCGAGTTCGACCTGGACGTCGCCGCCCCCGGCAACAGCGACGTCGTGCGCACGAAGCTGGAGCTCATGCAGAAGCTCGGCCTGCGCGAGACGATCGAGGACATCCTGATCAGCCTCGACACCCAGTACCACCTCATCCGCCCGATCCACGGCAACTCGGACGAGAAGCTGTTCTTCTACCTCGTGCTGAACCGGGCGCAGGCCAACCTGGCCATGGCCCGCCGCGACCTGCGGATGATCGAGCAGCAGTTCTACATGAACAGCCCCGCGCCGGGACGGCCGGTACCGGGCCAGCAGGACGGGCAGGCGTTCTTCCCGGCCAACGCCGGGCACCGCTGATCTGCTCGGCGACAGGTCGTGGCGCGCCACAGGCGTCCGCTCACCGTCCACGATGACGGTCTGGCGGCGGTCATCGCCCCCATCGTCACGGCCTGCGCGATCGACGTCGCGGTGCTCGTCGACGTCGACAGCGGGATGTTGCTCGACGCCTGGGTGCGCGGCGGCCTCGGCGAGGTAGAGACGCTCGGCGCCGCGCACGCGGACGCGGTGCGGGCGCTCCTCGACGCGGGGCCGCCTGCCACCGAGCTGATCCTCAGCGAGGACGACCGCCGCCACCACGTCCTGCGCAGCGTCGCGGACCCCTCCGGCGGTCGGCTCGTGCTCGCGGTGGTCGCCACCGGATCACCTCGGCTTCTGCGCCGGCTGCGCGGCAGGTTGCGGGAGGTGTCGGACGCCAGCCTGACGGCAGGCCCTTCGATCCCCCCCGAGGACCCCGAGGACCTGCCGATGCCCGCGCAGGTTCCGCAGCAGGCGCAGATGGTGGCCGGGCAGATGATGGCCGGGCAGACGCCCATGGTGGCCGCGCAGGAGGTGCCTGCGCTCGCCCAGATGGACACCGGCCGTGCGCTGCGTCCACCTCCCCTGCGTCCACCTCCCCTGCGGCCTGCACCCGCGGGACCGTTTCCGGCGGACGGGGTGGTCGTGCCCCTGCCCGCGCCCCGCAGGGGCCCTGCGCCGCCCGCCGCCCTCCCGCCCGGCCGTCACGGCAACGGGGCGCTGCGCCCCAGGCTCACGCTCCAACCCGGCGGTCGCGCCGACCGCGCCCACGACGGCGTCGGCGACGGCTGACCGCGAGCGATCTCCTTCGACGCCCCGGATAGCATCGACAGCGATCCAGCTCACCGTTTCCGGAGGTCATTCGTGTCCGCGCCAGCATCGTCCCAGCCACCCGCCGCCGTCCGGGTGCAGGCCGGGACCACGGCGGGCGCCGCCGTCCGCGCCGCGGGCCTGCCGTCAAACGGTCCTGGCGCCATCGTGGTCGTCCGTGCCGCAGGGGCGCTGCGCGACCTCGCGTGGACTCCGGACACCGACGTGGACGTCGAACCCGTGCCCGCCGACAGCGACGACGGCCGCAGCGTCATCCGACACTCGGCCGCCCACGTCCTCGCGCAGGCCGTGCAGCAGCTGCACCCCGAGGCGAAGCTCGGCATCGGGCCGCCGATCACCGACGGGTTCTACTACGACTTCGACGTCGACAAGCCCTTCGCCCCCGACGATCTCGCCGCGCTCGAGTCGGCCATGAAGAAGATCATCAAGGCGGGGCAGCGGTTCTCCCGTCGCCGCTTCGACTCGATCGAGGACGCCCGCAAGGAGCTCGCCCACGAGCCCTACAAGCTGGAGCTGATCGACCTCAAGAGCGGGGCGGCAGGCGAGATCACCGACGACGTCGTCGAGGTTGACGGCTCGGGCGAGCTCACCGCGTACGACAACGTGCACGCCCACACCGGTGAGGTCATCTGGTCGGACCTGTGCCGCGGCCCGCACGTGCCGACCACCAGGTACATCCCGGCGTTCAAGCTCATGCGCACCGCCGGGGCGTACTGGCGGGGCAGCGAGAAGAACCCGATGTTGCAGCGCATCTACGGCACCGCGTGGGAGAGCACCGAGCAGCTCGACCTCTACCTCGACCGCCTGCTGGAGGCGGAGAAGCGCGACCACCGCCGTCTCGGCGCCGAGCTCGACCTGTTCTCCTTCCCCGACGAGATCGGCTCGGGCCTGGCCGTCTTCCACCCCAAGGGCGGGATCATCCGCAGGGAGCTGGAGAACTACTCGCGGCTCAAGCACGAGCAGGCGGGCTACGAGTTCGTCAACACGCCGCACATCACCAAGGGCCAGCTGTTCGAGACGTCGGGACACCTGGCCTGGTACGCCGAGGGCATGTACCCGCCCATGCAGATCGACGCCGAGTTCGGCGCCGACGGCGAGGTGCGCAAGCCCGGCCAGGACTACTACCTCAAGCCGATGAACTGCCCGATGCACAACCTGATCTTCCGGTCGCGCGGGCGCTCCTACCGGGAGCTGCCGCTGCGGCTGTTCGAGTTCGGCACGGTCTACCGGTACGAGAAGTCCGGTGTGATCCACGGGCTCACCCGGGCGCGCGGCTTCACCCAGGACGACGCGCACATCTACTGCACCCAGGACCAGATGCTGGGCGAGATCCGCTCGCTGCTGCAGTTCGTGCTCGACCTGCTGCGCGACTACGGCCTCGACGACTTCTACCTGGAGCTCTCCACTCGCAACCCGGAGAAGTCGATCGGCACCGACGACGAATGGGAGCGCGCTACCGATGCGCTGCGGGAGGCCGCCGAGGCGTCCGGCCTCGAGTTGGTGCTCGACCCCGGCGGCGCGGCGTTCTACGCGCCGAAGATCAGCGTTCAGGTCAAGGACGCCATCGGACGCACCTGGCAGATGTCGACGATCCAGGTCGACCTCATGGAGCCCGACCTCTTCGAGCTGGAGTACACCGCAGCCGACGGCTCGCGGCCGCGGCCGGTGATGATCCACCGCGCTCTGTTCGGGTCGATCGAGCGCTTCTTCGGCGTGCTGACCGAGCACTACGCGGGCGCTTTCCCGGCGTGGCTCGCGCCGGTGCAGGTCGTCGCGATCCCGGTCACCGACGAGCAGCACGGCTTCGTGGCCGACGTCGCTGCCCAGTTGCGCGCGCGCGGCGTGCGGGTCAGCGTCGACGGGGGCGACGACCGCATGCAGAAGAAGATCCGCACGCACACGCTGGACAAGGTGCCCTTCATGCTGCTCGTCGGCGGGCGGGACGCCGAGGCGGGCGCGGTGAGCTTCCGCTTCCGCGACGGCACCCAGCGCAACGGCGTGGCCGTGGCCGAGGCCGTCCGGCTGGTCACCGACTGGATCAGCAGGCGCGACAACGCGAGCCCGACCGCCGAGCTGCTTTCCTGATTCGCCTGAGCGGATCGAGCCCGCACCGGCGCGCTGACGCCGGTCCGAGCGCCACGGGCCGGGGGCTCCTTCGTCGGACCCTCTAAGATCGGCCGTCATGAGCGAGCCGGTCCTGGAGGCGCGGGACGGCGTGGGCACGCCCGACGGCTTCCGCAGGTTGTGGACGCCCCACCGGTTGGCCTACATCAAGGACGCGGGGGAGGGCGGCTGCCCGTTCTGCCGCATCCCGACGCTCTCCGACGAGGACGGCCTCATCGTCGCCCGCGGCGAGGCCGTCTACGCCGTTCTCAACCTGCATCCCTACAACCCCGGCCACCTCATGGTCGTGCCCTACCGGCACGTGGCGGGGCTGGAGGAGCTGACGGTCGACGAGTCGGTCGAGCTGATGCAGTTCACCCAGGCCGCGCTGCGGGCGATGCGCGAGGTCGCCGCGCCCCACGCCTACAACGTCGGCATGAACCTCGGCACGGTCGCGGGCGGATCGTTGGCCGACCACCTCCACCAGCACGTCGTCCCACGCTGGGGTGGCGACGCCAACTTCATGACGGTGATCGGCCAGACGAAGGTCATCCCGCAGCTGCTGGCGGAGACGCGGGTCCTGCTGGCCCAGGCATGGCCGGGCCGCGCGGAGATGTCCGGATAGGCTGAGCGGCGCCCGGCCCGTGTGGCCGCAGACAAGCAGGAGCCGATGCTCAACGTCCTCGCCCGCGTGCACGTCAACCGCGCCACCGAGCCGCTCGGTCGGTGGCTGGTGGCCCGCGGGATCACCCCAGACGCCGTGACGGTGACGGGCACCCTCGGCTCCGTCGCCGCCGCACTGTGGTTCCTGCCGCGCGGCGAGCTGTTCATCGGCACGCTCGTCGTCACCGTCTTCGTGCTGTTCGACCTGGTCGACGGCGCGATGGCGCGCGCGAAGGGAAAGGGCACCCCGTTCGGAGCTGTCCTGGACTCCACCTGTGACCGGATCGCCGACGGCGCGCTCTTCGCCGCGCTGACCTGGTGGGCCTTGGGCGTCGGCCAGGCGAGGGTGCTCGGCGTAGCCGCCCTGATCTGCCTGGTCGCGGGCCAGCTCGTGTCCTACATCAAGGCGCGCGCCGAGGGCGTCGGGCTCACGGTGGTCGGCGGTCTCGTCGAGCGCGCCGAGCGGTTGATCCTCGCACTGGTCGGCACCGGGCTCGCCGGGCTGGGCGTGCCCTACGCCCTTGACGTGGCCTTGTGGTTGCTGGCGGCGGCGTCCCTCTGGACGGTCGGGCAGCGGCTCGTCGAGGCCCGCCGCAGCGCCATGCGCCCGCCCGATCCCGCGGCGCCGTGAACGCTCGTCTCGTCGATCTGCAGTACGCCGCGGCGTGGCGGCTGGTGCGGCTGCTGCCCGAACCCGTGGCGCATGCGGTGTTTCAGCTCGGGGCCGATCTCGCCGTTCGCCGCGACGGCGCCGGGGTGCGTCAGCTTCGCGCCAACCTGGCAAGGGTCGCGCCGAGCGCTGAGCCCGCCGGTCTGGTCCTCGACGGCCCGGTCCTCGACGGCCCGGTCCTCGACGGCGCCGCACTCGATGGCCTCGTCAAGGCCGGGATGCGCAGCTACGCCCGGTACTGGTGCGAGATGTTCCGGCTCTCCGCCTCCGACGCCGCCCGCATCGTGGCGGCGACGACCGTCACCAACCCGGGCCCCTTCGACGAGGCCCTCGACGCCGACCGCGGGCTGATCATCGCGCTCTCCCACAGCGGCAACTGGGACGCCGCGGGCGTGTGGCTGATCGAGACGCTGCGCCGCCGCGGTCTCGACCCGGCCTTCACCACCGTCGCCCAACGGCTCAAGCCCGACTCCGTCTACCGTCGGTTCATCGCCCACCGCGAGGCGCTCGGCTTCGAGCTCGTGGCGGCGGAGGACGGGGCCTACCGGGCGTTGTCGGCCCGGTTGCGCCGCGGTGGCGTGGTCTGCGTGCTCGCCGACCGTGACGTGCTGGGCACCGGCCTCGACGTCACACTGCTCGGCGAGCCCGCCCGCCTGCCGTCGGGCCCTGCCCGGTTGGCCGCGTTCACCGGCGCGACGCTCCTGCCGACCCGCCTGGGCTTCGCCCCGGACGGCTGGACGATCGCCTTCGCCGAACCGGTGCCGGTGCCCGGACCCGCCGACGTCGGGAAGGCGACGCAGGCGCTCGCCGACGCGCTGGGCGCCCTCGTCGCGGCCGACCCCGCCGACTGGCACGTCCTGCAGCCGCTCTGGTCTGCCGACCAGCGGTGAGCACTCGCGTCGGGACGCTGCGCGTCGGGATGGTCTGCCCGTACTCGCTCGACGTGGCGGGCGGGGTGCAGGCGCACGTGATCGGGCTGGCCGCCGCGTTGCGCGCGCGTGGGCACAGCGTGCAGGTGCTGGCGCCCGCGCAGCGACCGGTCCCGGAGTTCGTCACGCCTGCGGGTCGCGCCGTGAGCGTGCCCTACAACGGGTCGGTGGCGCGGGTCGCGTTCGGGCCGGTGGCCTACGGGCGCGTCCGCCGCTTCATCGCGGCCCACCCGTTCGACGTCCTGCACCTGCACGAGCCCACGACGGCGAGCATCTCCGCGATCGCGCTGCTCCTGGCCGACGGCCCGGTCGTCGCGACCTTCCACACGTCGACGGAGCGGTCGCGGGCGCTGCGCGCGCTCGGCGGGGTGATCCAGCCGCTGCTGGAGAAAGTCACAGCGCGGATAGCGGTGTCGCCCTCGGCGCGTCGCGTGCAGGTGCGCCACCTCGGCGGCGACGCGATCGAGATCCCCAACGGCATCGACGTGGCGACGTTCGCGCCTCGCGGTCCCCGTGCATCTGCCACGGTGGCCTTCGTCGGCCGCTTCGACGAGCCGCGCAAAGGCATGGGTGTGCTGTTGGCCGCGCTGCGGATGCTGGCGCCGCAGCGTCCGGACCTGCGGTTGCTCGTCGTCGGCCGGGGGGACGCCGCCGCGTTGCACCGCGCCGCCCACCCCGTCCGGGTCGAGGTGCTGGGTGCGGCCGACGACGCAGCGAAGGCCGCCGCGCTCGCATCGGCCACTATCTTCTGTGCCCCGCACACGGGTCGCGAAAGCTTCGGGATCGTGCTCACCGAGGCCATGGCGGCGGGCGCGCCCGTGGTGGCCGCCGACCTCGACGCGTTCGGGGCCGTCCTCGGCGACCCGCCCGCCGGGGTGCTCTTCCGGGCCGGTGACCCCGCAGCGCTGGCGGGTGCGCTGGGTGCGCTCCTGGCCGATCCCGTGCGCCGGGCCGCGCTGTCGACCGCCGGACGAGCGCGGGCTGCCGAGTTCGACTGGTCGCGGGTAGCGGCCGACGTCGAGCTGGTCTACCGGGCCGCGGTTGCCGCCGATCCGAGGCAGCTGGCGTCGTGACACAGTTCGCGCTCTGTGTAGTGATCTGCCTCGTCGCGGCGTGGGCACTCGTGGTGTGCGTGACCCGGGCGCGCAGGCTGCACCGGCTGCACATCCGGGTCGACGCGGCCCGCGCCGGGCTCGAGGCCGCGTTGACCCGAAGGGTGTCGGCGGCGACGCAGGTGGGCGTCGAGCTCTCCGACGCCTCCGATCTCGATCCCCAGGACGGCGCCAACGCGCTGAGCAGGGCCCTTGCCCGCTTCGACCGCTCAAGGCTGCCCACCGACGTGTGCGCCGAGCTCGTCGACGCCGAGCAGCTGGTCGCGGTGGCCAGGAGGGTGCACAACGACGCCGTCAGGGACACGCTGGGGCTGCGTTCGTTGCGACTCGTGCGCTGGCTGCAGTTGGCGGGTACCGCCCCGATGCCCGCGTACTTCGAGATGGCAGATCCGGAGCACCGGCTGACGTACGATCGGGTGTCACCGTTGCAGGACTGAGAGGTATCGCCGTGTCGTCCGACCAGCACGCTTCCGCCCCTTCGAGCTCGGGCCAGCAGCAGGGCACCGCTCGCGTCAAGCGCGGGATGGCCGAGATGCTGAAGGGCGGCGTGATCATGGACGTGGTCGACGCCGACCAGGCGAAGATCGCCGAGGACGCCGGTGCGGTCGCCGTGATGGCACTGGAGCGGGTGCCCGCCGACATCCGCGCGCAAGGCGGCGTGGCCCGCATGAGCGACCCCGACATGATCGAGGGCATCATCGACGCCGTCTCGATCCCGGTGATGGCGAAGGCCCGCATCGGGCACTTCGTCGAGGCCCAGGTGTTGCAGGCGCTCGGCGTGGACTACGTGGACGAGTCCGAGGTGCTCACGCCGGCCGACGAGGCCAACCACATCGACAAGTGGCCCTTCACCGTGCCGTTCGTCTGCGGCGCCACCAACCTCGGGGAGGCTTTGCGGCGCATCTCCGAGGGCGCGGCGATGATCCGCAGCAAGGGCGAGGCGGGCACCGGCAACGTCGTCGAGGCGACCCGGCACATGCGCTCGATCCGCTCGGAGATCCGCAAGCTGGCCGCGCTGGACGAGGCGGAGCTGTACGGAGCGGCGAAGGAGCTGCGGGCGCCGGTCGAGCTGGTCACGGAGGTCGCGCGGGCCGGGAAGCTGCCGGTCGTGCTGTTCACCGCCGGTGGCATCGCGACGCCCGCCGACGCGGCGATGATGATGCAGCTCGGCGCGGAGGGCGTCTTCGTCGGCTCCGGGATCTTCAAGTCGGGGGATCCAGCCCAGCGCGCCGAGGCGATCGTCAAGGCCACCACGTTCTTCGACGACCCCAGCGTGGTCGCCAAGGTGTCGCGGGGGCTGGGGGAGGCAATGGTCGGCATCAACGTCGCCGAGCTGCCCGCTGACCAGCGGTATGCCTCGCGCGGATGGTGATCGTCGCTCATCCTTCCGGGCACGTGTCGTGAAAATGGACCGCTCGTCGCGCTGAACGCTCCGGCTGTCGTCACGGACGTTACTCCTGTCACCAGACGGTGACGCAGCGTCGCCCCGATCTCGCACTCGATCGAGTGTCTTCTGCTGATCTGGGTGACGGAACCCCCCTATGGTCCGCCCTGCTAGTCCGTGTGACACGAGGGGCGGGAGAGAGCCATGAGGCGAAGCGTGACGATCGGAGGGATCGTCGTCACCGCGATGCTTGCGGGTTCGGTTGCGGCTGCGGCGACACCGAGCGGGAGCGAGACGCACCTCGCGACACCGACCGGATGTGCCGTGCCGACCGAGCCTGCGCCCGCGGATCCCGTTGCTCCTCCCGTCCCCGTTGCTCCTGATGATCCCGTTGCTCCTGTCGATCCCACTGCTCCTGGCGACCCCCCGGTGCCTGTCGTTCCGGTGGCTGCGGTTGATCCGATCGCGCCGCCGGTGCCTGTGGGGCCTGTGGTGCCTGTGCCTGTGCTGCCGCCGCCGGTGGCCCCCGGACCGGCAAGCCCGAATGCGCCGGTCGGCGCGACGGCGGGGTAGGCGAGGGCGCTGTCGAACTCGGCGGTCGCGGTGGCCGCGTGGGCGGCGACGATCGCCAAGGATGCGGCTGCGCTCGCGGCCGAGGCGTCGTCGCTCGCCCGGCACATGCGTGCGGTGCGGGGCGACGTCGCCGCGCGCACTGCAGGCGGAGCGTCCCTCGGCGCCGTCCATGCCGGGGCACGGCGAGCGCCTGCGTCGGTCCCGACGCCGCGACGGCCTGCGTTGGCCGCGCAGACCCCGGCGCGACGAGCGCCCACACCGCCTGCCGCCGTTCCTGCCGATCCTGCCGATCCTGCCGTTCCGGCCGCCGCGCAGGCGGCCGTGATCCCCGCCCCTGCTCCGGCCGCGTCCGGGCCTGCCGGCGCGGCCCCTGATCTCCCCGGCGCCGCGCCTGATACGACCGTCCCCGTCCCCGCGGCCGACACGGCCGCCACCGCCTCCGACGCGGCCGCCCCTGACGCGCCGCCTGCCACCGACGCTGCACCTGCCGCTGCTGCACCTAACGCTGCTGCACCTGCTGCGGCCGCAGCTGCGCCTGCTGTTGCGCCGGGTGATGCCCCCGTTCCGAGCGCAGCCGCCGCCGCGCCTGCCGTTGACGCTTCCGCGTCGGACGACGAGCCCGGCGGGTCGGCGACCACCGAACCCCAGAGTCAACCCGCGACGACCGCCGCGAGCGACAGCCCCGACCCGACGCCCGCCGCGGGCGGCCCCGCCCCGACCCCTACCGCAGGCAGCCCCGACCCGACGCCCACCGGTCCCTGCAATGCCGACGAGCCCGCGGGCTACGCAACGAGTGCCGCGGCCGCGTTCGGCTGGGGCAAGCCCGAACGGGTCGAGGACTTCACCGGACCCCTCGACCGGTCGTGGGGCCTCTACGACGGGCCCGGCCACATGGGCAAGGGCAGGCGCACACCCAGCGCCGTGTCCGTCAAGGACGGCGTCATGACGATCACCGGCGACCCGCAGGGCAACACCGACGGCATGGCCTGGAACCCCGGCCAGAAGTACGGCCGGTGGGAGGGCCGGGTCAAGGCGCCGGTCGGCGACCGCTCGTACCACGCCCTGCTGCTGCTCTGGCCGGACGCCGAGAACTGGCCGGTCGGCGGCGAGGTCGACTTCATGGAAATGTCCAGCCCCACCCGTCAGTCGACCGATCTGTTCCTGCACTACGGCAAGAGCAACTCGCAGCTACAGGGGAGCGTCAACGTCGACGCGAGCCAGTGGCACAACTGGGCCGTCGAGTGGACGCCCACCCACATCACCGCCTTCCTCGACGGCAAGCAGTGGTGGACCACCAACAACACCGCTGCCCTCCCGCCGGGCCCGATGCACCTGTGCATCCAGCTCGACTGGTTCCCCAGGAGCGGCGCCTCGGTGCAGACGTCGCAGATGAACGTCGACTGGGTGCGCCAGTACCCGATCTCGGAGAACCCGACAGGCACCGGTTCGACCGCCTCGACGGAGGGCGCTCCCGACGCGGGGCCTGCAGGCACCGGGACCCGCTTCGCTGCGCACCACGTCGCTCCGACCGCGGTCAAGCCCGGCCTGGTGCCCGCTGCGGTGGCAGCGCCGTGACAGCGCCATGACGGGAAGGGCCACACTGGGCCCGTGCTGATCGTCAGCGGGGCGGACCTGGTGTGGACCGGCGCAGCGGAGATCCGTGGCGGGGTCGTCCGCTGCGCTGCAGGCCGTGTGTTGGGCGACGAGATATCGGACGACAGGAGCGTCGACGAGGTGCTCGACGCCTCCGGCTGCGTCGTCACCCCGGGCCTGGTCAACGCCCACCACCACCTCCTGCAGACCGCGTTCCGCACCCTGCCCGGCACGCGGGGCGTCCCGATGCGGGACTGGCTGCCCCGGATGGCCGCCGCGTACTCGGCGGTCGGGGTCGACGCCGAGCTGGCTCACGCCGCCGCGTCGGCCGGACTGGCCGAGTCACTGCTCTGTGGGGTGACCACGGTCGCCGACCATCACCTGACGTGGCCGCCGGGCGACGGGGTCGATCTCGCGCTCGCCGTCGCCGACGCCGCGGCCGGTTTGGGCGCTCGGCTGGTGTTCGTGCGGGGGAGCGCCCGCGACGATCCCGAGCAGGCGGCGATGTCGGCCGAGGCGATTGTGACGGCACTGGGTAAGACGGCACTGGGCGTGACGGCCACTGACATGACCGCCCCGGGCGGCGGCGCACCCGCGATGGTCCAGGTCGCGGTCGGGCCTGCGGGCGTGCACAGCGACGGCGAGCAGACGTTCGCGCTGCTCGGCGAGGTAGCGGCGCGCCACGGGCTGCGGCGCAGGACCCAGGCCAACGAGCAGGTCGATGTCGAGGTGGCGGTGGCGCGCTACGGTCGGCGGCCGCTGGAGTTGCTCGCCGAGTGGGGTTGGCTCGCCCCGGACGTGACCATCGCCCACCTCTGCGCCGTCACCCGGGAGGAGATCGCGGCGGTCGCGACGGCGGGCGCGAGCATCACGCATGCGCCGGGCTGCGACGTGCCGATGGGCTGGGGGGTCGCGCCCGCCGCGGCCTTCGCCGACGCGGGAGTTGCGGTCGGGCTGGGGACCAGCGGCGGCGGCAGCAACGACGCGGGCCACCTGCTCGCCGACGCCCGTCTCGCGCTGCAGGTCGCGCCGATCGCGGGCCGCCGGGTGGCGGCACGGGAGGTGCTGGGCTGGGCCACCGCGGGCTCGGCGGCCGGGCTGGGGCGCCCCGAACTGGGCGTCCTCACGCCGGGCTCGGCGGCCGATCTCGTGTGCTGGGACGTCAGCGGCGTCGCCGATGCGGGAAGCGTCGACCCCCTCGCCGGACTGCTGTGGCGGTCGCCGGGGCGGCGCCCGCGGCACGTCGTCGTGGCGGGCCGGGTGGTGGTGCGCGACGGGGAGCTGGTCGCCCGCCCCGAACGCGAGGTGGCGGGCGCCCTCGACGCCCTCCTCGCCGCGCGCCCCCAACACGGGTGAGTCGTGCATCTCGGCCCGGTGAGTCGGGCAGGCCGGCACGACGAATCCGCTGAACCTGCACATCCGCGCAGGCACGCCCGGCGAGGCGGACGCTTGCGTTGATCACGACCCGCGAAGGGCGCGGGCGACCGTGGCGAGCGCTCTGGCCGTCTCGTCCTCCGTACCCGCCACCGGGACGGCGCCGAGGTCGACACCGCGCACCCCGGGCACGGCGAGCAGCTCCTCGGCGAGCCGCACGGCCGCGTCGATGCCTGCGCCGACCGGGTCCGGCGCGTCGAGGATGCCCGCAAGGAACCCCGGCGGCAGGACGAGTCCGGGGAACGCGGCGAGCAGCTGCGCCTGCGCGGGGCCCAACACGACAGGGACGCACGCGATATAGGGGACGTCGGGCCCCGCCGCGATGAACGCCGCCACCGGCGCGGCCCCTCCCGCGTGGTTGAGCAGGCAGACCTGTGCGCCTGCCCGCACCTTCTCCGTGAGGCGGTCCGGGCGCCGGTCCGCAGGCGGCGCGCACGGCGATTCCGCCACGGACACGAGCAGGCCTGCCGCCCGCGCCGCGGCCGCCAGCCGCGTGGAGTCGAGATCGAAGACCGGCGCCGCGTCGGGCCGATGGCCCAGCGCGGTGTGGTCGCCGGTGACGCAGTGCACGGCGGCTACGTCCGCGTCCACGAGCGCGGCCAACTCCCCTTCAAGCGCGACCCGGTTGCGGTCGCGGCAGTTCAGGCCCGCCCAGACCGCGACTCCGCGATCACGCAGCAGGTGCGCGCGATAGGACGGCGGGAACTGCACCCGTGCGCCGGGATGGTCGCCGATGAGGACGGCATCGACGCTGCCCGCGAGCAGATCGGCGCTGCGCTGCAGCGCGATCCGGTCACACGGGGCGGCAGGCAGGTCGGCGAGCACGATCAGCCGGGTGGACAGCACGTCGAGGAGGGGCTGCCGTCCCGGTGACGGGGGCGCCCCGCCCGGCCCGACCGCTTCACCCCGCCACAGCACCGTGGACGTCGTGACGAACGGGCACGGCAGGTCGCCGTCGACCTCACACCGGCCCGCGGGAGTGACGCCGCCGCACGGCCCGTAGACCATCTTCTTGGGACACGTGCCCGTCTCCGTCATGTGTGCTCCATGACCAACACCGCTGAGCTCCCCGGCTCCAGCGCTTCGTAGGAGTGCTCGCGGTCGCCGGGGAAGCGTGCGTAGTCGCCGGGAGCGAGCTCGACCTCGGCGCCCACCGGCCCGGTCCGCCACCGCCCCGACGCGACGACGACATGCTCGGTGGTGCCTCTGATGTGCGCGTGCGCGCCGCGGGCGCCGCCCGGCTCGGCCGTCATGACGTGCAGGTCCCGCCGCGCACCCGGCGGGCAGGCGGACAGCAGCACCGCCGCGAACGGCGCGTGGTCGGACCACAGCACGGTGCCCTCGCCCGCCCGGATCACCTGCACCGGCTCCTCCGGGGGGTCCACGAGGGTGCTGAACGGCACGTCGAGCGCCACCGCCAGCGCCCAGACCGTCTCGATGCTCGGGTTGCCGACGCACGCCTCGAGCTGGGAGAGCGTCGACTTGGCGAGGTTCGCCCGGCGAGCCAACTCGGTGAGCGAGATGCCGTGGCGCTCCCGCTCGCGGCGCAGCGAAGCGGCGATCACGTCGAGTGGGGCCGCTCGCTGCATCGGTTCCTCATTCGGTTGACGAAGACGTGGGCTGCCGTTCACCGTAGTGGACATGCGTTCGTCAGATCGAACAGAAGGAGATTTTCGCGCCGACGCCCGCGACGCGCTGGCGTTGGCCGTTGCCGTCGGGGTGGTCGGGGTGTCGTTCGGGGCTCTTGCGGCTGCGGCGGGTGTCCCGACCCCGCTGACGGTCGCGATGTCGTTGCTCGTTTTCGCAGGCGGCGCGCAGTTCCTCGCCGTGGCCGTGGTGGCGGCGGGGGGAAGCCCGGTAGCGGCCGTCGCGGGCGCGCTCCTGCTCAACGTCCGGCATCTGCCGTTCGGGCTGGCGATCGCGGGCGTCGTCGGCGACCGCTGGCCCGCCAAGGTGCTGGGCGCGCACATCCTCATCGACGAGTCGGTGGCCTTCTCCCGCGCCCGGGGGAGCGGCGGCAGAGCGCGGCGGGCGTACTGGACGAGCGGGCTGCTGCTGTTCACGTTCTGGAACTGCGGGGCGGCGCTGGGCGTCCTCGCAGGCTCTGCGGTGCCCGATCCCGGCGTGTTCGGCGTCGACGCGGCGTTCCCCGCGGCGTTGCTCGCGCTGCTGCTGCCGTCCCTGCGCCAGGCGGACGCCCGGCGGGTCGGGATCGCCGCCGCGGTGATCGCGGTCGCGACCACCCCGTTCCTGGCGCCCGGCCTTCCCGTCCTCGCCGGGTTGCTCGGCCTCGGGACCACGGGAAAGCTCCCGCGGCCGAGGAAAGCGGCATGACCTGGGCCGCCGTGCTCTCCCTCGCCGCGGGTACGTATCTCATCCGGCTCAGCGGGCTGCTGTTGCGGGGGCGGGTGAACGTGCCCGCGCGCGTCGAGCGTTACCTCGATCTGGGCGCGACCGCGCTGCTCTTGGCCCTGGTCGCGGCGAGCACGTTCACCCAGGACGGCGGGTTCGCGGGCTGGGCGCGCCCCGTAGGCGTGGTCGTCGGCGCGGTGGCGGCATGGCTGAAGGTGCCGTTTGTGCTGGTGGTGATCCTGGCCGCGGGCACCACAGCGCTGCTGCGCCTCGTGGGCGTGGCGTGACCGGCGGGCAAAGTCGACGGAGGTAGGAGAAGCTGTCGCGGTGCGCTGTCTCGTCATCGGGGCCACCGGCTACGTCGGGTCCTGCCTCGTGCCCCGCCTCCTCGACGGCGGCCACGTCGTACGCTGCCTCGTCCGCGACGAGGCCAAGCTTCACCGACAGCCATGGGCGGACCAGGTCGAGGCGGTGCGCGGCGACATGGCCGACCCTTCGTCGGTCAGCCGGGCCTGCGCCGACGTCGACGCGGTGTTCTACCTCGTGCACGCCATGGACGGGCCCGGCTTCGTCGAGCGCGACCGCAGTGCCGCTGCCACGCTCGCCGCGGCGGCCGCGGGCGTTCGCCGCGTCGTCTATCTCGGTGGCCTACAGCCCGAGGGCGAGCGGAACTCGACGCACTTGGCGTCCCGCCGTGAGGTCGGCGACATCCTGCTGGCCGGTGCGGCACCGACGGCCGTCCTGCAGGCGGGCATCGTCATCGGCGCGGGGTCGGCGAGCTTCGTGATGGTTCTCCAGCTCGCCGAGTCCGGCCCGGTACTCGCGTTGCCCGACCGCGCGTGGAACCGTACCCAGCCGATCGGCATCGACGACGTGCTGCACTACCTCGTGGCCTGCCTCGACCTGCCGCCCGAGGTCAACGCGACCTTCGACATCGGCGGCCCGGACGTGCTGACCTTCGGCGAGCTGGTGACCGGCTGCGCGGTCGCCGCGGGCTTGCCCCACCCCGTGCTGGTGCCCCTTCCGGTGTCGGCCCCACGGCTGACGGCGCGCGCACTGGCCGCCGTCCTGCCCGTCGACCGCCACCTTGCCGGGCCGCTGCTGGAGTCGATGGCGTATGACCTCGTCTGTCGGGGTGAGCCGCCTGCAGGTCCGCCGCCGGGCGGGTTGACGCCTTACGCGGAGGCGGCGCGTCGGGCGTTGGCGGGCCGGGAGTCGCCGCGACTGATCGGCGAGCACGTCGAATCGGTGGCCGCGCCTGCCGCCGTCCTCTGGGAAGTGATCAGCGGGCTCGGCGGGGACACCGGCTGGTACACGATCCCGGGGGTATGGGCGCTGCGGGGCGGCCTGGATCGGCTCGTCGGCGGGGTCGGCGCCCGGCGCACCCGCCCCGACAAGCTGGAGCCGGGCGCGGCGCTGGACTGGTGGCGCATCGAAGAGGTGGAAGAGGGCACCCGGCTGCTGCTGCGCGCCGAAACGAAGATGCCGGGCACCACTCGCCTCGAGTTGCGCGCCGAGCCCGACGGCCCGGAGCGCAGCCGCTACGTGCAGCGCGTGGAGTTCACGCCGGACGGCCTGCCGGGTCGCGTCTACTGGTACGGGCAGCTCCCGGCACACAATCTCGTGTTCGGCGTGATGGCCCGCACGGTCGCCGGGGTGGCGGCGCAGCGGGCCCGGGTCGCGGGGTGA
>DASWUV010000217.1:0-22023 GCA_036401495.1 Pseudonocardia sp.
CCGTGTCGGCACCAGCACCACAACCCGGGCGCGAGCACCACAACCCCGGTGCCGACGCGGATCGCGCTCCGACCTCGGCCACCGGGGCGCTCGCGAGCCGCCCGCACCGGCGTTGTCGTGACCCCACCAGCGCACTCGCCCCGCGAGCACCACAACGCAGGCGCGAACACTCACCTTTGTGGGCGTCCTCAGGCCTCCTCGAGCATGTCCGCGGTGACCGCTGAGTCCGTGTCGGGGATGCCCAGGTCGGCGGCGCGCTTGTCGGCCATGTGCAGCAACCGCCGGATGCGGCCCGCCACGGCGTCCTTGGTCATCGGGGGGTCGGCGAGCTGGCCCAGCTCCTCCAACGAGGCCTGGGTGTGCTCGGCGCGGAGGCGGCCCGCGGCGAGCAGGTGCCGCGGCACGTCGTCGCCGAGGATCTCCAACGCCCGTTGCACGCGGGCGGCGGCGGCGACCGCCGCCCTGGCCGAGCGACGCAGGTTCGCGTCGTCGAAGTTGGCGAGGCGGTTGGCGGTGGCGCGGACTTCGCGCCGCATCCGCCGCTCCTCCCACGCCATCACCGACTCGTGCGCGCCCATCCGCGTGAGCAGTGCGCTGATCGCGTCGCCGTCGCGGATGACGACCCGGTCGGCCCCGCGCACCTCGCGCGCCTTGGCCGTGACGCCGAGCCGCCGGGCCGCGCCGACCAGCGCGAGCGCGGCCTCCGGGCCCGGGCAGGTGATCTCCAGTGCGGAGCTGCGACCCGGCTCGGTGAGCGAACCGTGGGCCAGGAAGGCACCTCGCCACGCCGCTTCGGCGTCGCAGATGCCGCCGGACACGACGGGCGGCGGCAGGCCGCGGACCGGCCGCCCGCGGGCGTCGAGCAGGCCGGTCTGGCGGGCCAGCCCCTCACCGTCGCGAACGACGCGCATGACGTACCGCGCGCCGCGCCGCAGTCCACCCGCCGTGATCACGTGGGCTTCGCAGGTGTGCCCGTAGAGCTCGTGGATGTCGCGGCGCAGCCGTCGCGCGACCGAGCCCGTGTCCACCTCGGCCTCGACGACGACCCGGCCGCCGACGATGTGCAGGCCGCCCGCGAACCGCAGCAGCGCCGCGACCTCGGCACGTCTGCAGCACGGCTTCGTGATGGCGAGCCGGGACAGCTCGTCCTTGACCGCTGCGGTCATCGCCATGGTGACCTCGCGACGACGCTGGGCATGATCACGTCCTTCCTTCGGCCGCGACCTCGGTGCTGGTCGCGACGTCGGCAAGCACCGCGGCGATCGCCGCGGCCAGTGCCGTCGGGTCGTGGCTCGGCTCGAGCGGACCCGCGGCGACGGAGGCCAGGTGCACGCGGCCTCCAGGGTTGAGCATCGCCGCGGCCGCGGAGTGCAGCCGATCGGGCACGGGCACGGCGTCGATGTCGGCCAGCACCGCATCCACCCGCAGGGCGGGCGCATGCTCGCAGAGTACGGCCAGGTGTTGCTCCGGCGAGAACCCCGCTGTCTCGCCGGGCTCCGGCGCGAGGTTCAGCACGACGATCCGCCTCGCGCTGGTGTCGATGATCGCCTCCCGCAGCTCGGGGACGAGCAGATGCGGGAGCACGCTGGAGAACCACGATCCCGGCCCGAGCGTCACCACGTCGGCGTCCCGGACGGCGGCGACCGCCTCGGCGCAGGCGCGCGGCGCCTCCGGGACGAGCCACACGCGCTGGACCTGGCCGGGCGTCGAGGCGACCGCGACCTGGCCGCGGATGTGGTAGGACCGCTCCGGATCGGCGCCCAGCCCGGTGACGTCGGCCCCGATGTCCAGCGGCTCGGTGCACATCGGCAGCACCCGTCCGCGCACGCCCAGCAGCGCGGAGACGGTGTCGAGGGCGGCGACCGGGTCGCCCAGCGTGTCGATCAGACCCGCGATGAGCAGGTTGCCCACGGCGTGGCCCGCCAACGCGCCGATGCCGCCGAAGCGGTGCTGGACGAGTGATCGCCAGCGTCGGCCCGACTCGTCGTCGGCTGCGAGCGCCGCCATCGCCATCCGCAGGTCCCCCGGCGGCAACAGGCCCAGCTCGCGGCGCAGCCGTCCTGACGACCCGCCGTCGTCCGCGACGGTGACGACGGCGGTCACGTCGTCGGTGACCAGGCGCAGCGCGGAGAGCGTCGCGTGCAGCCCGTGTCCGCCCCCGAGCGCTGTCACCTTCAGGCGGCCGGTGCGGCCGCGGCCACCCGGCGGGGGCGCGGGCGCGGTCTGGTGCGGGATGCGGGTCATTCGCGCCCCAGGTCCCGGTGCGTGACGCTGACCGTCATGCCCGCGTTGCCGCCCAGCCGCCTGGCGATCTCCTCGCTGATCGCCACGCTCCGGTGTTTGCCCCCCGTGCAGCCGACCGAGACGGTCAGGTAGTGCTTGCCTTCGCGGCGGTAGCCCCCCGCGACGAGGCCGAGCAGCTCCAGGTACCGCTCGATGAACTCCTGCGCGCCCTCCTGAGACAGCACGTATTGGCGTACCGGCTCGTCGCGCCCGGTCTTGTCGCGCAGCTCGGGTATCCAGAACGGGTTGGGCAGGAAGCGCACGTCGACGACGAGATCGGAGTCCATCGGGAGGCCGTACTTGTAGCCGAACGACACCAGCGTGACGCGCGTGTGGAGCGGGTAGTCGGCGCCGAACGTGCGTTCCAGGGTGGCGCGCAGCGTCGGGAGGGTGGTGGCGGACGTGTCGACGACGAGGTCCGCGGCCTCCCGCAGCGGGCGCAGCAGATCGCGCTCGGCGGCGATGCCGTCCACGAGGCGACCGGAGCCCTGCAGCGGATGGCTGCGGCGGACCTGCTCGAACCGGCGCACGAGTACCGCGTCCGACGCCTCGAGGAAGATCAGCCGCGGCGGGTAGCCCTTGCGGTCGAGATCCTTGATCACGGCGGTGAGGTCGGTGGTGAACGCGCGGCTGCGCACGTCCATCACGACGGCCATGCGGGTGATCTCGCCGCGGGCCCGCGCGCCGAGATCGACCATGGTGGCGATCAGCGCAGGTGGCAGGTTGTCCACCACGAACCACCCGAGATCCTCGAGCACCTTGGCCGCGGTGCTGCGCCCGGCTCCCGACAGCCCGCTGATCAGTGCGACGTCGATGCCCGGCCGCTCCCCCGGGTCCGTCGTCGTCACTCGCGCGGCCCCCCGCCGAGCGCGGCCACCACGGCGGCTGCGGTGGCGGGCCCGAAGCCGGGCACCGCGGCGATCTCGTCGGCGCTCGCCGCCTTGAGCTTGCGGACCGACCCGAAGTGCTTGAGCAGCGCCCCGCGCCGGGCGGGGCCCAGTCCGGGCACCGCGTCCAGCTCGGAGCTGATCATGCCCTTGGACCGGCGTTGCCGGTGGTAGGTGATCGCGAAGCGGTGGGCCTCATCCCGCACGCGCTGCAGCAGGTAGAGGCCCTCGCTCGTGCGCGAAAGGATCACGGGGTCGGGATCGGCGGGCAACCAGACCTCCTCCAATCGCTTGGCGAGACCGCACACTGCGACGTCGGTGACGCCGAGCTCGGCCAACACGTCCGACGCCGCCTCGACCTGGGCCTGGCCACCGTCGACGACCAGCAGGTTCGGCGGATAGGCGAATCTGCGAGGACGTCCGGTCTCGGGATCGATGCCGGGACGGTGGGAGAGCATGCGGTCGGGGGTGTCACCGGATCCCTCGATCGCGGCGGTCAGGACGTTACCCGCACGGATTTCGCCCTCCGTGATCGGCTGTTCACCGTCGGTTCCCGATTGACCCGTCTCGGCGAGGTACCGCCGAAAACGCCTGCGCACGACGTCGGCGATCGAGGCGACATCGCCGACTGCCGCGCCGTCGCGGATCTCGAACCGGCGGTAGTCGGACTTGCGGGCCAACCCGTCCTCGAAGACCACGAGCGACGCGACCACGTTGGTGCCCTGGACGTGCGACACGTCGATGCACTCGATCCGCAGGGGTGCCGAGTCGAGCCCGAGCGCGTCTTGGATCTCCTGCAGCGCGGCCGACCGAGCCGTCAGGTCGCCCGCCCTGCGCAGCTTGTGCTGGGTGAGGGCCTCCGCCGCATTGCGGGCGACGGTGTCGGCGAGCGCCCGCTTGTCCCCGCGCTGCGCGACCCGCAGGCTCACCCGCGACCCGCGCAGCTCGGACAACCACTGCGCGAGCGACTCCGCCTCGTCGGGCAGCTCCGGGACGATGATCTCCTTCGGCACCGGCTGGTGGGCGTCGTCCGAGGCATCGGCCAACGCCGCCTGCTCCCCGTAGAACTGGGTGAGGAAGCGCTCGACGAGGTGCGCGGTGTCGGTCGGCTCGACCTTGTCGATCACCCAGCCGCGCTGGCCGCGGACGCGGCCGCCGCGCACGTGGAAGACCTGCACCGCGGCCTCCAGCTCGTCGTCGGCGAACGCGACGACATCCGCGTCGGTGCCGTCGCCGAGCACGACGGCCTGGCGCTCCATCGCCCGGCGCAGGGCCCCGACGTCATCACGCAGGCGGGCGGCCCGCTCGAACTCCATGGCCTCCGACGCCTGTGCCATCCGCCGCTCCAGCTGGCGGATGAGGTGGTCCGTGCGGCCCGCGAGGAAGTCGCAGAAGTCCTCGACGATCTGGCGGTGCTCCTGCGCGTCGACCCGCCCGACACAGGGGGCGGAGCACTTGTCGATGTAACCCAGCAGGCAGGGGCGGCCGATCTGCCCGTGCCGCTTGAACACCCCGGCGCTGCAGGTGCGGGCGGGGAACACGCGCAGGAGCAGGTCGAGGGTCTCGCGGATGGCCCACGCGTGCGCGAAGGGGCCGAAGTAGCGCACGCCCTTGCGGCGCGGACCGCGGTAGACGTGCAGCCTCGGGTACTCCTCGTTCATGGTCGCCGCGAGCACCGGGTAGGTCTTGTCGTCCCGGTACCGGACGTTGAACCGCGGGTCGAACTCCTTGATCCAGTTGTACTCGAGCTGTAGCGCCTCCACCTCGGTGGTGACGACCGTCCACTCGACGTGGGCCGCGGTGGTGACCATTTGCCGGGTGCGCGGGTGTAGGCCCGAGAGATCGGCGAAGTAGGAGTTCAGGCGCTGGCGAAGGTTCTTGGCCTTGCCCACGTAGATGACGCGACCGTGGGCGTCCGAGAAGCGGTACACGCCAGGGGCCTCGGGGATGGACCCGGGCGCGGGGCGGTAAGAGGCGGGATCCGGCATGGCGTGTCCAGCGTAGGCCGCCGGGTTTTGTCGGTGCCCGGTGCTACACCTTGCTCTTGAAGAACATACGTTCGAGAGGCCCCACTGGATCGGTGGCCTGCAAGAGGGGGAGCCATGGGAGCCGACAAGCTCGACACCGTCCGCAAGCTGCTCGCCAAGGCCGATGGAGCGGCGACGCCGGAGGAGGCGCAGACCTACACCGAGAAGGCCGTCGCGATGATGGCCCGCCACGGCATCGACGAGGCACTGCTCGCGGCCTCCCGCGGGCCCGGGGCGGCAGGCCGCGACGAGATCGGCACCAGCCACATCCCGATGGCCGATCCCTACAGCGCGGGCAAGGCGCGGCTGCTGGCCTGGACGGCGAGCGCGCTGCGCTGTCGCGCCGTGCTGCACGAGTCGGGCGGCGGGCGGGTGTCCGTGGTGACCGTGCTGGGGTTCGCGGCCGATCGGGCCCGCGTGGAACTGCTCTACACGTCGCTGCTCCTGCAGGCGGGCACCCAGCTGGTCGCCATGCGCCCGCAGGGGGCGGGCGAGTCGGTCGCCGCCTACCGCCGGTCGTGGCTGCACGGGTTCGCGGTACGGGTGCATCAGCGGCTGCAGGACGCGCAGGCGGCGGCGTTGGCCGACACGCCGTCGCCCGCGTCGGCGGCCGCGGAGCACGGGCGTTCGGTGGCCCTGGTGCTCGCCGACCGCACAGATCAGGTCGAGCGGGCCTACGCCGAGGCGTTCCCGCGGTTGGGGCGGGCGCGGCGGGCCACCCTTTCCGGCTCGGGCTACGCGGCGGGTGACCAGGCAGGCAGGCGGGCCGAGCTCGGCGCGAGCGCCCTGCGTTCCCGCGATCGGCAGGTTCTCGGTGCCTAGTGTCCGGTGGCGGTCAGCGGCCGGGTGGGGTGTAGCCGCGCACGGCGGCGAGCACCCGCCGCACGGCCACCGCACGCAGGGGCGAGAGCGCGTAGCCGGGATAGCTCGCGAGCCAGGTCGCGCTGCCGAGGCTCACGGCGTCGGCGCCTGCCCAGAAGTACTCGCGGCAGTCGTCGGCCGTGCGGATGCCACCCGTCGCGATGATCGGCAGGGTCACGCCTGCCTCGCGGAGCTCGGCCACCACGCGCAGCCCGATCGGCTTGATCGCCCGGCCGGACAGCCCGCCGTAGCCGTTGGCCAGCCATGGTGTGCCCGTGCGCGGATCCAGGCGCAGCGCCTTCACCGTGTTGATCGCCGTGAGCGCGGAGACGCCCGCCTTGGCCGCTTGGCGGGCGTTGCCCACGTAGTCGTAGTCGGGCGAGAGCTTCAGGATCACCGGGTGGTTGCTGCGGGGCACCGCCTCGGCGAGCACGTCCGCGACGATCGTCGAGAAGTCGAAGTTGACGTTGTGGCAGCTCACGTTGAACTCCACGGCGGCGATGTCGCCTGCGGGCACGGCGGCGTTCACCCGGTCCACGAGCGTCACGAACTCCGCTGCCGAGAAGCCGCCGAGCGAGATGATCGTGCGCTGGTCGCGGGTGCGCGGGTAGTAGTCGCGCAGGTAGGCGTCGATCCCGACGTTGCACCAGCCGAACGCGTTGACCCAGCCGCCGTCGGTGCCGCGCAGCACGCGCCGGTAGCGCCGCAGGAGGCCGGGCAGCTCGTGGGGAGCCCAGTCCTCGCGGGTGGTGAAGTGCCCTTCGCGGGGTTCGACGGTCAACGTCCTGGTGGTCACCGCGCCGAACTCGGCGAGCGGCACGAACAGGGCCACGGGGCTCATGCCGTAGAAGCCGGAGCTGCTCACCCCGTAGCCGAGCAGGCTGGAGGAGGTCACCAGTCGGTTGCGGAGCACGATGTCGCCGAGGCGTACACCGTCCCCGTTTCCGTGGGAGGTCCGCACTCGGGGCAGGCCCAACCGTTCCCGCGCGCGCAGCACCTGGCTCCCCACCCCTCAGGCCGCTCGCGCCGCGGCGTGCAGCGCCCGTACCCGCCGGAGGCCGTCTACCGCCCGCTGCCGGTCGACGGACTGGATGGCCAACACCGGCAGGTAGTCGTCGCCGATCAGCTCGAGGCGAGCCCACAGCGCCCCGTCGGGGAAAGCGACCCGCTCCACCACATCCCACGGCAGCCGCCGCGTCGTCATGATGTTGCGCACCTCGATACCCTCCGCGTCGGCGCGCACGCGTGGGAGCACGAGCAGCAGCACCCCGCCCGCTATCAGCACCCCGATCACGACCATCCCCACTTGGTCGGCGGGCCGGAAGAACACGCCGGTGTCGCTGGTGCGCAGCAGCACGGCGACCACGACGAACAGCACCAACACCGCCGCGGCCAGGACGGCAGCCGCGATCGTGGTCTTGCGCGGCCGCAGCACGACCGCCGCCTCCGTGGCGGTCACGGGTTCTTCCGCAGGTCACGCAGCACGAGTGCGGTGCAGAGCGCGGCCAGGCACGCCTCCGCGCCCTTGTCCTCCGCGCTGCCGGGCGCGCCGGAGCGTTCGACGGCCTGCTCGCGGGTGTCCGTGGTGAGCACGCCGTTGCCGACCGGCACGCCCGCGTCGAGCGACACCCGCGTCAGTCCCGCGGTCACTGCGTCGCACACGTACTCGAAGTGCGGTGTGCCGCCCCGCACCACGACCCCGAGCGCCACCACGGCGTCGTGCGTGCGGGCGAGTTGCTGGCACACCACGGGCAGCTCGATCGTGCCGGGCACGCGCACCACGGTCGGCGCCCCGATGCCCGCGGCACGGGCCGTGGCCAGGGCGCGCTCCAGCAGCGCGTCCACGATCTCGCCGTGCCAGGTGGCCGCGGCCACCGCCAGCTTGATGTCGGAGGCGTCGGGTACCTGCGCCGGATCCGGCCGTCCCTCACCGCTCACGACCGGCAGCCTCTCACAAGCCTGTGCTGTCCACCGCCGAGGCGTCGGACGCGCCGTCCTCGTCGAGGCCGGGCAGGTCGTGGCCCATCCGGTCCCGCTTGGTACGCAGGTAGCGGAGGTTCTGCGCGCTCGTGCGCGCGGGCAGCGACACCCGGCCGACCACGGTGAGACCGTAACCCTCCAGGCCCGCCCGTTTGTCCGGGTTGTTGGTGAGCAGCCGCATCGACTTGACGCCGAGGTCCACCAGGATCTGCGCGCCGATTCCGTAGTCGCGGGCGTCGGCAGGCAGGCCGAGCGCGAGGTTGGCGTCCACCGTGTCGGCGCCCGCCTCCTGCAGTTGGTAGGCCTGCAGCTTGTGCAGCAGGCCGATGCCCCGGCCCTCGTGTCCACGCAGGTAGAGCACGATGCCCCGGCCCTCGGCGGCCACGGCGGCGAGGGCGGCGTCCAGCTGCGGCCCGCAGTCGCAGCGCAGCGAACCGAGCACGTCGCCGGTCAGGCACTCCGAGTGCACACGCACCAGCACGTCCTCACCCGCACCGGGGTCGTCGTCGGTCCCGACGCCACCCATCACCATCGCAATGTGCTCGATGCCGTCGAGCAGCGAGTCGAAGCCGTAGGCGGTGAAGTCGCCGTGCCGCGTGGGGATCGTCGCCCCGGCCACCCGCACCACGTGCTTCTCGAACCGGCGACGGTAGGCGATGAGATCAGCGATCGTGATCATCGTGAGGTCGTGGTCCTCGGCGAACACCCGCAGCTCGTCCCGGCGGGCCATCTCGCCTTCCACCTTCTGGGAGACGATCTCGCACAGCACGCCCGCCGGGGTGAGGCCCGCGAGCCGGATCAGGTCGATGGTCGCCTCGGTGTGTCCTGCCCTGCGCAGCACCCCGCCGTCGCGGGCCCGCAGCGGCAGCACGTGCCCTGGCCGGACGAAGTCGCTCGCGGTGGCCTTCGGGTCGGCCAGCAGCCGGATCGTGTGGGCCCGGTCGGTCGCCGAGATCCCGGTGGTCACGCCGTGCTTGGCGTCGACGGTCACGGTGAACGCGGTGCGGAACGTGTCACCGTTCGTGTGGTGCATCGGCGGCAGGTCGAGGCGGTCGCACTCGGCCTCGGTGAGCGGCACGCAGATGTAGCCCGAGGTGTAGCGCACCATGAAGGACAGCAGCTCGGGAGTGGCGAGCTCGGCCGCGAAGACCAGGTCGCCCTCGTTCTCGCGGTCCGCGCCGTCCACCACCACCACGGCCTTGCCCGCCTTGATGTCGGCGACAGCCCGTTCGATGGACTCGAAGTCATTCACTTGGCCACCAGCTTTTCCACGTACTTCGCAATCACGTCGACCTCGAGGTTCACCGTATCGCCGGGTTGGCGCACACCGAGTGTCGTAGTGGCCAACGTCGTAGGGATCAGGGCTACAGCAAACGTGTCATCGGTCACGTCCGCGACGGTGAGCGACACCCCGTCCACCGCGATCGAGCCCTTTTCCACGACGTACCGGGCAAGGTCGCGGGGCAGGCTGAACACCAGCTCGTCGCTGCGCTCCGCCGGGTTGCGCCGCAGCAGCGTGGCCACACCGTCCACATGGCCCTGCATGATGTGGCCCCCTAGCCGCCCGTTCGCGGCCATCGCGCGTTCGAGGTTCACCCCGGTGCCCGCGGCTGCCGCCCCGAGGCTCGACCGCTTGAGGGTCTCGGGCACCAGCTCCACCGTGAACGTGCCGTCGGAGCTGCCTTCCGGATCGATCACCGTGAGGCATACCCCGTTCACCGCGATCGAGTCGCCGTGGGCCGCGTCCGAGGTCACCCTCGGCCCCCGCACGGTGAGCAGCACCACCTCCGCGCTCTCGCGGACGGCGAGTACCTCGCCGACCTCCTCCACGATGCCGGTGAACATCACTGCCTCCCGTGCCTGCGCGTCGTACGGCTACAACCGCCGCACCCCCGTGATCCTTCCCCTCCCACACGCGCCAGATCGACTAGGTGGTTCATCAGTCCCACGCTCGATGTGGAGTGACCTGGCGCACCTGCGACCGCAGTGCGCGCACCGCCCGCGCCGGGTCGTCTGCTCCGTACACAGCCGAGCCTGCCACGAAGCAGTCCACTCCGGCCTCGGCCGCCGCCTCGATGGTGTCGGCGTTGATGCCGCCGTCGATCTCCACGAGGACCTGCAGATGGCCGGTGTCCACCAGCCGCCGTGCGGTCCGCACCTTGTCCAGCACGTCGGGGATGAAGCTCTGGCCCCCGAACCCCGGCTCCACGCTCATCACCAGGAGCGTGTCGTAATGGCGCAGCGTCTCGAGGTGCGGCTCGAGCGGCGTGCCGGGTTTCACCGACAACCCCGCCCGTGCGCCTGCCGCCCGGAGGTCGCGCGCCAACGCGACGGGATCGCGCGCCGCCTCGACGTGCACGGTCACGTTGTAGACGCCCGCCTCGGCGTAGCCGATCGCCCACCGGTCCGGGTCGGTGATCATGAGGTGACAGTCGAGCGGCGTGGAGGTCGCCTTCAGCAGCGCCTCCACCACGGGCAGGCCAAGGGTCAGGTTGGGCACGAAGTGCGCGTCCATCACGTCGACATGCAGCCAGTCGGCGCCCTCGCCCGGCTCACCTGCGACGGTCCTGGCCTCCTCGCCGAGCCGGGCGAAGTCCGCGGCGAGCAGGCTCGGGGCGATCATCGGATGCACGGCAGCAGGTTACGCGCTCGGCCGTCGCAGCAGCCCGAGGAACATCGCGTCCGTGCCGTGCCGGTGCGGCCACAGCTGCACGGTCGGACCCGGACCGAGGCTCGGCACGCCGGGGAACGCCTCCCGTGCGTCGAGCAGCTCGACATCGCGCAGGCGGCGCAGGACCGGGCGGATCACCCCGAGGGTCTCGGCGAGGTGCGGCGAGCAGGTGACGTAGGCCACCACCCCGCCGGGTCGCACGTGGCGCAGGGCGGCGATCAGCAGCTCACGCTGCAGCTTGGCCAGCACCGCCACGTCGTCGGGCCTGCGGCGCCACCGCGCTTCAGGGCGACGCCGAAGGGCGCCGAGCCCCGTGCACGGTGCGTCGAGCAGCACCCGGTCGTAGGCGCCCTCAGGGAGCGGAGCGTCGCGGCCGTCGGCGGTGTACACGGCGACCGGAAGCCCGTCGGTGGCCCTGCGCACCAGGTCGGCCCGGTGCTCGCTCTGCTCTACCGCGTCGAGGGTGCCGCCTTCGATCGCGAGGAGGGCGCCGAGCAGCACGGACTTGCCTCCCGGTCCCGCGCAGAGGTCGAGCCACCGGCCCGCGTCGGCACCGAGTACGGGGGCCCGGGTGAGCGCGAGGGCCACCAGTTGGCTGCCCTCGTCCTGCACGGTCGCCAGACCCTCGGCCACGGCGTCGAGGTCGCCGATGTCGCCGCTGCCCGGCTCGAGGTGCACGCCGTAGGGCGAGTACGGCGCCTCGGTGCCACCGGTGACCAACGCCAGCTCCTCCGCCGTGATCTCGCCGGGCCGGGCGAGCAGGTGTACGGCGGGGCGGGCGTCGTCGGCGGCGAGCGCGTCGTCCAGCTCGGCAGCGGAGTCGGCGCCCGACGCGTCGACACCGAGCGAGTCGGCGCCCAGCGCGTCGGCGCCCAGCGCGTCGGCGAACGCCTGAGCGATCCACCGCGGATGCGCGTGCGCGAACGCCACGTGGCCCAACGGATCTTCCACGGCATCCGGCGCGAGCTGCTGCACCCAGGCCTTCTCGTCGCGCTCACCCACCCGGCGCAGCACGGCGTTCACGAACCCGGCCGCCCGGCTGCCCGCCTCCACGCGCACCAGCTCCACGGTCGTGTCCACCGCGGCGTGCGCAGGCACGCGGGTGCGCAACAGCTGGTAGGCGCCGAGGCGCAGGGCGTCGAGCAACGTGGGCTCCACGCGGATCAGCGGCCGGTCCGTGCACTCCTCGATCACGGCGTCGAGCAGGCCCTTGGCCCGGAGCGTGCCGTAGCCCAGCTCGGTCGCCAGCGCGGCGTCGCGATCGTGCAGCCGGTGGCGGCGCAGGATCGCGGGCAGGGCGAGGTTGGCGTACGCGTCGCGCACCCGCACCGCCGTGAGCAGCTCGAGCGCGGCGAGCCTGGCGGGGTCGATCTCGGGCGGGCGCGGCGGGCCCGCGCGCCCGCGGGGTGGCCCTGCGCCTCGGGGTCCGGCGGCCCTGCCGCGCCTGCCGGGTTCGCGACGCGGACCGTCGCGGCGCGGGGCGTTCACGGGCGCCGCCCGGACGGCGGGCGCGAGCAATGCGTTGTCATCGCAGGAGCTCGGCAGGCTCGATGCGGACCCCGCGGGCCCAGTCGGGCGCGGGCATGGCCCGCTTGCCGACCGGTTGTACCTCGCCGAGCTGAAGCGCCGCCCCTCCGGTCCCGACCAGCACCCGCCGCTTCTCGACGTGCAGCTCCCCCGGTTTCAGCTCGGGCGCGTCCGCCGCGGCCCGCACCGGGCCCAGCCCGAGGCGTTCGTCGCGGAAGGTGCTCCACCCCCCCGGCTCGGGGGTCACCGAGCGGACGAGCCGGTCGATCGACAGCGGCGGCGCAGCCCAGTCGACGCGCGCGTCCGCCACCGTCACCTTCGGCGCCTGCGACACGCCCTCGGCGGGCTGGGGTCGGGGCGTCAGCGTGCCGTCGGCGATGCCATCCAGGGTGGCCAGCAGCAGGGTCGCGCCGGACGTGGCGAGCCGCTCCAGCAGCGCACCGGCGGTGTCGTCGGGGCGGACGGCCTCCGTGACGACGCCGAACACCGGGCCGGTGTCCAGGCCCTGCTCGAGCTGGAAGGTCGTGGCGCCGGTGATCTCGTCGCCGTGCCGCAGCGCCGCCTGCACGGGCGCGGCCCCCCGCCACGCGGGCAGCAACGAGAAGTGGAGGTTCACCCACCCGTGCGGCGGCACGGCCAGCGCGGTAGGCGGCACGAGTGCGCCGTAGGCCACCACCGGGCAGCAGTCAGGAGCGAGCTCGCGCAGCGCCGCGAGGAAATCCGGATCCCGCGGGCGGTCGGGCGTGAGGACAGCGACGCCCGCCTCGTCGGCCAGCGCGCCGACGGGTGAGCGGCGCACGGCGCGACCGCGCCCGCTCGGGGCGTCGGGCCGCGTGACGACCGCGACGACCTCGTGACGGGACGAGTCGAGCAGCGCCCGCAGCGACGGCACGGCGGGCTCCGGGGTGCCCGCGAAGACGAGACGCACCCCGCTACCTGGCCTTGCCGAACAGGGCGTGCGGACTGATTTTCACGACGGGCTCGGGCGTCCCGAACCACTCGGCCGCCCGAATCTGGGCCATGGCGGCCTTGCGGGTGTCGGCGTCGAGCCGGTCGAGGAACAACACCCCGTCCAGGTGGTCGATCTCGTGCTGGATGCACCGGGCCAGCATCGCGCTGCCCTCGATGCTCGTCGGCTCGCCGTGCTGGTTCCAGCCGTGCGCGACGACGTTCAGGTGGCGGCGGCAGTCCCAGCGCAGGCCCGGGATCGAGAGACACCCCTCCGGGCCGAACTGCTCCTCGTCGCCGACCACCTCGAACGTCGGGTTGATGAGGTGGCCCTCGAACTCGTCACAGTCGTAGGTGAACACGCGCAGACCCACGCCGAGCTGCGGCGCGGCGAGCCCCGCGCCGCCCTCGTCGTGCATCGTGTCGGCCAGGTCGGCGACCAGCCTGCGCAACTCGGCGTCGAACGTGGTGACCGCGGCCGCAGGCGTGCGCAGCACGGGGTCACCGAAGAGCCGAATGGGCTGGACGGTCACGGATCTCCTCATGGTCGACGCGGCGGGATGCGCGAACGGCGCGCACCGCGCCGGGCAGGCTCCTATTCTGCCACCCTGGCCGATCAGCCGACGTCGGGCGGATCCATCCGGACTCGCACCGGTTCGACCGCCTTGCGGGCGGTGCGCGCCGCCTGCGCCGCGTGCAGTGCGGCGGCGAGCAGGCGGCCCTCGGTCCGCGGCACCCGCACCAGAGCGCGTTCCCGCACCTCGTCCGCGGCCCGACCGGGCTCGGCGGGGGGATCGACCTCGACCGGGCCGAGCACATCGAGGCCGGGGACCGCAGCGCTCAGCCCGTCGAGCATGTCCTGGAGTGCGGCGGGTGGGCCCTCGATGGCGGCCATCCGCACGGCGGGCGGGAAGCCCACTTCGGTGCGGGCGGCCAGCTCGGCGGCGGCATGACCGACCGGGTCCCACCGCACCAGCGCTTGCACCGGCGCCAGCGCCGGGTCGGCCATCACGAGCACCCGGCCACCCTCCGCATGCGGAACGACCGTGGCCGCGGCCGCCATCCACCGGCGCAGTGTCTCCTCCGCGACGCGCAGGTCGGGCCGCGCGAGCAGCGCCCATCCGTCGAGCAGCAGTGCGGCGCCGTAGCCCGCGGGCGCCCGCGGTTCCGCGCCCGGCGTCGCCACGATGATCTCGGCACGGTCGGCGGCGGTGGCGAGTACCGGCGCGCCGCCCCCCGACGTCCGCACCGGCACGCCGGGAAACGCCCTGCCGAGCTCTTCCGCGGTGCGCCGCGAGCCCACGACCCCCGCGCGCAGCCTGCGCGAGCCGCAGGCGCCGCACCGGAAGGCGCTCTCCACCCGCCCGCACCACCGGCAGCACGGCAGCACCGCCGCGCCCCCCTCCCCGGTCGACGCCCCGCCGGGCAGGCCGCCCTCGGCAGGTGGATCGCCATCGCCTGCCCGGGACGTTCGGCCGGGCACGCCGAGGGGGCCCGCGCAGTGGCGACAGCGAGCGGCCTCGCGGCACGTCGCGCAGGACAGCCACGGGAGGTAGCCCGCCCGCGGCGTCTGGACCAGCACCGGCCGACCCGCGGCGAGGGCCGCCCTGGCTGCTTCGAACGCCGCGGAGGGGAGCCGGGCGGCGCGGGCGAGGGGGTCGCGCGCGAGCTGCGCGTCGCTCTCGCCCTGGGCGACCACCCGCGGCATGGCCACACGCACGGCCGCGCGGTCGGCGACGATCTCGCTGGCCCACCCGGACTCGACGAGCAACTGCCCCTCCGCCGTGCGCGCGAAGCCGCCGACGAGCAGCGCGGCCCCTACCGCGTGAGCTCGAAGCACGAAGACGTCGCGCACGTGGGGGTAGGGAGCACGCGGCTCGGCGTGCGAGTCGTCGCCGTCGTCCCAGACCACGAGCAACCCCGGGTCGGCGACGGGCGCGAACGCCGCGGACCGCGTGCCCACGACGACGCGGACCTGCCCGCGACGCACCGAGAGCCAGCGCCGGTACCGCTCGGCGGGGCCGAGCTCGGCCGTGAGCGCGACGACCTCGTGAGCGCCGAGCCGGGCTGCGCAGGCCTCCAGCAGCTGGTCGACGTCACGCTGGTCGGGTACGACGAGCACCGCTCCGCGGCCTGCGGCCGCCGTGGCGGCCGCGGCCTCGGCGAGCCGCGCGGCCCACGCCTCGCCGGGCAGAGCCTGCCAGACCGCGTGCGCGGCCCGGCGCTCGCCGAGCGCGCGGAGGAAGGCCGGACCCCGCGGATACCGCGGCCACCCTCCGGCCGCCTGCTGCGGCCGGGCCGCGGGCGCGGCGGCGGCGACCTCCGCGCCGACGTCCGACGCGGCCCCGTCCACCTCCACGCCGAGGTCCGGAGCGGCCTCCGGGGCGGCGTCCGCACCCATCTGCGCGCCCACCTCTCGGACGGCCGCCGCGCCGACCGCACCCGCCTTCGGGGCCGCCTCGGCCTCCACCCGCGCGTGCCGTGGCGGGACGGCGAGGCGCAGGACGTCGGCCAGCACGCCCGCGTAGCGGTCGGCGACCGCGCGGCACAACGTGGCGATCTCCGGGGGCAGCGCCTTCTCCGTGGACACCACCTTCTCGACCCACGCGAGCCGCCCGGTGTGCTCCGACGTCGCGGCCCGCCCGAGCACGTACCCGTCGACAAGCCGTCCGGCGAACCGCACACGGACCCGCACGCCGGGGTCGACCGCGGCGTCGAGGTGCTCGGGAACGGCGTAGTCGAAGGGCCGGTCCAGATGCGCCAAGGCGACGTCGACAGCCACGCTGGCGACGGGGAGGGCCTGCGCAGGCCGCCATTCCCCCCGGTTGCGCCGCACCGGCGCCCGCGGCGGGGCGACCGGCGGGTCGGACAGGCTTGACGTACTCACGCCGCCATCATCGGCGCAACCACCGACACTTCGGCACGCTCACCCCGGCACGCCCGCCGCAACCACGAGCAGAGGCAGCCGAGATCAGGCGCCGACGGCGGACTTCAGCGCGTCGGCCCGGTCGGTGCTCTCCCACGGCAGCTCGATGTCGGTGCGCCCGAAGTGCCCGTACGCCGCGGTCTGGGCGTAGATGGGCCGCAGCAGGTCGAGATCGCGGATGATCGCGGCGGGACGCAGGTCGAACACCTCCGTGATCGCCGCCGAGATGCGCGCGGGGTCGACGTTCTCGGTGCCGAAGGTCTCCACGAACAGGCCGACCGGCTGCGCCTTGCCGATCGCGTACGCCACCTGCACCTCGATGCGCTCGGCCAGGCCCGCGGCGACGGCGTTCTTCGCGACCCACCGCATCGCGTACGCCGCGGAGCGGTCGACCTTCGAAGGGTCCTTGCCGGAGAACGCGCCGCCGCCGTGGCGGGCGAACCCGCCGTAGGTGTCGACGATGATCTTCCGTCCGGTCAGGCCCGCGTCACCCATCGGCCCGCCGACGACGAACCGGCCGGTCGGGTTGACCAGGAGCCGGTAGTCGGAGACATCGATGCCGAGCCCGGCGAGCTCCGGCATGAGGACGTGCTCGCGGACGTCAGGGGCGAGCATGCCCTCGATGTCGATGTCGGCGGCGTGCTGGCTGGAGATCACCACGGTGTCCAGCCGCACGGCGCGCGTGCCGTCGTAGGCGATCGTGACCTGGGTCTTGCCGTCCGGTCGCAGGTAGGGCAGCACCTTCGCCTTGCGGACCCCGCTCAGGCGTCGAGCCAGCCGGTGCGCGAGGGCGATCGGAAGGGGCAGCAGCTCGGGGGTGTCGTTGTTCGCGTAGCCGAACATCAGGCCCTGGTCACCCGCGCCCTGGCGGGCGATCTCGTCCTCCGACAGCTCCACACGGCTCTCGTAGGCCGCGTCGACACCCTGGGCGATGTCCGGGGACTGCGCGCCGATAGCGACGTTGACGCCACACGAGTTGCCGTCGAAGCCCTTGGCCGACGAGTCGTAGCCGATCTCGAGGATCTTCTCGCGGACGAGCGTGGGGATGTCGACGTAGGCGCTCGTGGTGACCTCCCCGGCCACGTGCACCTGCCCGGTCGTGACCAGCGTCTCGACCGCCACGCGGCTGCGGGGGTCCTGTGCCAGCAGCCCATCGAGCACGGTGTCGCTGATGGCGTCGCACATCTTGTCCGGATGACCTTCGGTCACGGACTCGCTGGTGAACAGTCTCGGGCTCGACACGCCGTGTTCCGTCCCTCTCGTCTGATCGGTAAGTCCTGGGACCGGGCATGGCAGCGATGACGCGCACACGACCCAAGCTCTTCACCCTAGTCGATTCACGGGGCTGCACAGCGGCAGGCTCGCGGTCACCGTCGGTGACGTCGCGCAGGACACGCCACCTGTTACAGCCACCTTCAGGTGAGTTCCGTGCCCCGTAGCGAATCGGTGTCGGGCGGCCTCGTTGGGCCAGACGACACACCCGAGTCCGACGGAGGACACACACACGATGAACGCCCGACTGATGGGACGTCCGGCCCGCGCAGCTGCTGCGCTCGGCGCACTCGTCGCGGCAGGCGCCGTGACGCTGGTGGCCACGATGGGCACCGCCAACGCTGCGGGAGCGGGGCGCTGTACCGACAACGTCAACGTCCGCGACAAGCCTGCCATCTCCGCGCCGATCGTCGCAGTCTGCGAACGCGGCCAGGCCGTGCAGGTCGGCCAGACCCGCAACGGTTTCGTCGAGCTGACCGACCTCAAGGGCTGGGCAGCCCAGGAGTTCGTGTCGGTGGACGGGCACGTCGGAGCCGCTCCGGCGACGCCGCGCACCTCGGCGACACCGCGCACGACCTCGGCGACGCCGCGCACGACCTCGGCGAAGCCGAGGCCCGCCAACAGCGACGCCAACGCCAACGGCGACGGCACCAGCGCAGGCACCGGTCGCGGCTCCGGCACCGCAGGCCGCGGCTCCGCCTTCTCTGACCCCTTCGCCGACGACGCACCGGGCACGGACACGAGGGGCGACAACAGGTCGACCGAGGGGCCCGCTGCCACGAGCACCCCGACGGCCGGCGCGGACTCGTCCGCCGAAGGCACCGACGCGTCGGCGACCGACAACGAGGCCGCAGGCGCGCCGACAACCCAGGCGAGCGCGCCCGCTTCGCCCGCGGGAGCGCTGTCGCACCTGCTCGGCTGAGCACCGCCGAGCAACGGCACCGTGGTCGCCCGGCCGATCAGAGTCGGGCGACCACGGCGTCCCAGACGCGGGAGGCCAAGAGGGCCTTCGAGCCCGAGGGCAGCACGGCCTCGGAGCCGTCGGCCCCGAGCAACCACCCCGCGTTGTCCGCAACCTCGAACGCCGTGCCCTCGCCGACCGTGTTGACGACGAGCAGGTCGCACGCCTTCCGCGCGAGCTTGGCCCGGCCGTGGTGCAAGGCGTCGCCCGCCTCGTCGCCGGTCTCGGCCGCGAAGCCGACGACGACCTGTCCCGGCTCCCTGGCCGCGACGAGCTCGACCAGTACGTCCGGGTTCTGCGTGAGCGTGAGCGGCGCCGGGTCGGCGCCGCCTTTCTTGATCTTGTATTCGGCGGGCGACACCGGCCGGAAGTCCGCGACCGCCGCCGTCATCACGACTGCGTCCGCCCCCTTGGCCGCGGCGTGCATGGCGTCGCGCAGCTCCAGCGCCGATCCGATGCGCAGGACCTCGACGGCCGCGGGATCCGCCAGGTCGGCGGTGTGGCCCGCCACGAGCGTGACGTGCGCGCCGCGCTGTGCCGCGACCCTGGCGAACGCGTAGCCCTGCCGTCCCGACGAGCGGTTGCCCAGGAAGCGGACAGGATCGAGCGCCTCGCGCGTCCCGCCCGCCGAGACGACGACCCGCCTGCCTTCGAGATCGCGCGGCAGCGCGGTGGGGCGCTCCAGCAGCAGGCGGGCCAACTCGGCGATCTCCGCGGGCTCCGGCAGCCGACCAGGGCCGGTGTCCTTGCCGGTCAGGCGGCCCGACGCCGGGTCGAGGACGATGGCCCCCCGCTCGCGCAGCAGCGCGACGTTGGCCCGTGTCGCGGGGTGCTCCCACATCTCCGTGTGCATCGCGGGCGCGAACAGCACCGGACAGCGCGCGGTGAGCAGGGCGGCGGTGAGCAGGTCGTCGGCCCGGCCGTGCGCGGCGCGAGCCAGCAGATCCGCCGTGGCGGGTGCCACCACGACCAGGTCGGCCTCCTGACCGAGCTGCACGTGCGGCACCGAGGCCACGTCGGAGAAGACCCCGGTGTGCACAGGCTGCCCGGAAAGGGCTTCGAAGGTGGCGGCGCCGACGAACTTCAGCGCCGCCGCCGTGGGCAACACCCGGACAGAGTGCCCGGACTCGGTGAACCGCCGCAGCAGCTCACAGGCCTTGTAGGCGGCGATGCCGCCCGCGACGCCGAGCAGCACCCTGCGTGCGGGCAGGCCCGCGGCCAATGTCCTACTGCTCGCCTTCGGTGTGCTCCAGCAGGCCTGCCTGGATCTCGCGCATCGCGATCGACAGCGGCTTCTCGCGCGGGCCCGGCTCGACCAGCGGTCCGACGTACTCGAGCAGACCTTCGCCGAGCTGCGAGTAGTAGTCGTTGATCTGCCGGGCGCGCTTGGCGGCGTAGATCACCAGGGCGTACTTGGAGCTCACCTGGCCGAGCAAGTCGTCGATGGGCGGGTTCGTGATGCCCTCGGGAACGGAACCGGTCCGGGGGCCGGTCAACGGCATGCTCACTCGTGTACTCCTGACAATGGGGCGTGTCCGACCAGCAAGTCTACCAACTGGTCGACGACTGCCTCGACGTCGTGGTTGACCAGCGCAACATCGAACTCCGCACGCGCCGCCAGCTCCTCCCGCGCAGTGTGCAGGCGGGCCGCGAACTGCTCGGGCGACTCGGTGCCCCGCTCCCGCAGCCGCCGTTCCAGCTCCGCGAGCGAAGGCGGCTCGACGAAGACGCTCACCGAGTCCGGCATGGTCGCCTTGAGCGCGCGCGCCCCGTGCAGGTCGACCTCGACGAGTACCGGTCTGCCCTCGTTCAAGGCCGCTTCGACGGCCGCGCGCGGCGTACCGGACCGTTGCAGGCCGCCGTGAATCTCGGCCCACTCCAGCAGGTCGCCGCGCGCGATCAGGTCGTCGAACCCCGCGTTGCCGACAAAGTGGTAATCACGCCCGTCCACCTCGCCCGCCCGCGGGGCGCGGGTGGTGGCCGAGACGCTGAAGTGCAGCTCCGGCAGCCGTTCCCGCAAGGCCGCGACGATGCTGGACTTGCCGACACCGGAAGGGCCCGCCAGGACGATCAGCCGACCCCTGCGGCCTGCGCAGGGGCTCACTCCTCGAAATCAGCGAGCAGTGCTTTGCGCTGACGGTCACCCAGGCCGCGCAGGCGACGCGACGGCGCGATCTCGAGCCGCTCCATGATCTGCGCGGCCCGCACCTTGCCGACCCCCGGCATGGCCTCGAGCAGTGCCGAGACCTTCATCTTGCCGAGCACATCGTCGTTGTCGGACTGCTTGAGGACCTCGGTCATGCTGACGCCGCCGCGCTTGAGCCGCTCCTTCAGCTCCGCCCGGACCTTGCGCGCTTCGGCGGCCTTCGCCAGCGCGGCAGCACGCTGTTCCTCGGTCAGCTGGGGAAGGGCCACGGTCTCCTCCGTCTTTCGTCGCGCACCCCATCGAGGGATGCATCCTCGCCGCCAAACGGGCTTGCCCGCGTGGTCTTCTGCGAACGTACCCACGACCGTGCCCTCAGGGGAAACGGGGGGTGCCACCTGTGGGTTCTTTGCGCAGGCCCACCTGTCCGGGCGATAGCACGGCCGTGCGCCCAGAGCACGCACCGACGCGCCGGCCAGCGCCACGAAGAGGTGAGGGTCCCCCTGCAGGGGGCGATCGGCGCACCTCGACAACCACTCCCCGCAACCGTCCGATTACAGGAAGCCATCTCCGCGCCACCTTCCGTTCGGCGATCGGTCCCCCACGCCCGCCGCACCAGTCATCTCGGGCGGGACGCCGGTGCACCGCACCGACCGCCTGCGCGGCGTTCACGACGCGCGCAGCGCCTCGGCCAGCTCGTCGCGGAGGGATTCCGCCGCACTGCGCAGCCGCCCGACGTCGGGGCCTGCCGCGAGGACCGAACGGCTCGCCGACGGCAGGACCAGCCCGCCGACCCCCCGGAAGCGCGCGGCGATGTCGGCGGGGCCTGCCCCCTGCACGCCGAGCCCCGGCGCCAGCACCGGACCGTTCAGCGCAGCGAGGTCGAGGCCGTGGTCGGCGGTGGCGCCGACCACGAGGCCCACGCTGCCCAGCGGCTCGTCGCCTGCGTTGCGCGCCGCCGCGGCGGCGACCATGGACTGCGCCACGGTGTGCCCTTCCGCCACGGCGAGCTGCACCGGCACGCCGTCCGTGTTCGACGTCCTGGCCAGCACGAACACCCCTCGGCCTGCCGTGGCCGCCGTGTCGAGCGCGGGACCGAGCGCGCCGAAGCCGAGGTAGGGCGACAACGTCACCGCGTCGGCGGCCAGCGGCGCGCCCTCGCCGAGGTACGCGTCGGCGTAGCCCTGCATCGTCGAGCCGATGTCGCCGCGCTTGACGTCGAGCAGCGTGCGCGTCGACGTCGGGGCGAACGCCGCCAGCAGCCGCTCCAGCACGGCGATCCCGCGTGACCCGTGCCGCTCGAAGAACGCCGACTGCGGCTTCACCGCGGCCACCCGTCCGGCCAGCGCTTCGATACAGACGTCGGCGAACCGGGCGAGCCCTTCGGCGTCGTCGGCGAGACCCCAGGACCGCAGGAGCGGCCCGTGTGGGTCGATCCCCACACACAGCGGCCCCAGCGCGTCGACGGCCGCGACGAGCCGCGCGCCGAACGGGGCCGTGCGCGGAAAAGGTTGCGGGAACGACGTTATCCGCGCAC
>DASWUV010000218.1:0-1566 GCA_036401495.1 Pseudonocardia sp.
TCGAGGATCGGTGCGCCGTACGGAATGAAAACGCTGTCGGCAGCGTATGGGATCAACAGGTCCTTGACGCACTGTACGCGGGTGCGGCGAGTTATCTGCACGGCCATTCTGTGGGTGGGACGAACCCGTCGCTGCTTCGCGCGATGGGCGCAGGCGCTTACACGATTGCCTGGGACGTCAACTTCAACCGCGAGGTGCTGGGCGGCCATGGCGACTTCTTCGATTCGCCGAGAGCTGTTGCGGAACTCGTCGAGAAGAGCGAGCAGGACCCGGGGCACGCAGAGCGCACAGGTGAGCAGGCCCGCGGCCGGGCGGCCGACGCCTACCGTTGGGAGGAAGTTGCGACGGCTTACGAGGCGCTGTGCAGAAGCCTGGTCTGATCGCCACGCCCACTTCTCAGCGGAAACCTGCGTTTGAGTGCGGTTCTTTGTGCCCATCCTGAACACAGCCCGGTCGTCGAGCGAAACGTGTGGCCGGTTGCGTCCGGAAGGGGAGTCGAGGTGCGGTGACCAATCGTGCGACGACGGAAGTGGTGGTGCACGGCCTGCGTGATCTCCTCGGAACGTCGCTCGTCACCGCATTGGCCGTGCACGGCTTCGACGTGACCGCAGCCGAGCCCTCGACCGATCGCTCCGGGATCGTGCTCGTCGACCTCGACGTGCCCGGCTGCGCCCACGTCGTCGATCGGGCTGCCCGCAGCGGGTGGGTCGTCATCGGCTTGGCAGGCGACGAGACCAGGCTGGCCGCCGCCATCGCGGCGGGGGCCAGCGGCTACTTCCCGAAGTCGGGCCCGCTGGGTGAGCTGTCTGATCTTCTCGACGACGCCGCGGCGGGCCGACAGGTGATGCACCCCACTGAGCGGGACCGGCTCTGGTCCGTGCATCGCGCCTCGGAGAGCGAGCGCGAGGCCTGGGCCGAGCGCCTGAAGTCGCTCAGCTCGCGCGAGTACGAGGTGTTGCAGCTGCTCGACCAGGGTCTGCGCGCAGTCGACGTCGCCGAACGGCTGGTATTGAGCATCGCCACCGTTCGTACCCACATCCAGCGGATGCTCAACAAGCTGGAGGCGGGCTCGCAGGAGCGCGCGGTGACGATCTACCGCGCGATGGTGGATCGGTGAGCGCATCAGTGACAATGGGCGAATGGGTCGCCACCGCGCCGAAGCCGACGCCGAGTTTCGGCTACTCTTCGTGTGCACCGGCAACATCTGTCGCTCCCCGCTGGCGGAGATCCTCACCCGGCATCTGATCATCGGCCGGTTGGGCGGCCGGGCTGCGTCCGTCTTCGTCGTCTCCAGTGCGGGTGTGCAGGCGGTCGTCGGCTCAGGCGTACACCCCGATTCGCGGGCCGAGCTCGCTCCCTGGAACCTGGACGGGGCACCGGCGGGGCGCTTCAGGGCCCGGCAACTCCTTGCCTCGATGGTGCTGGAGTCCGACCTGGTGCTGGGGGCGACGCCGCGGCACCGCTCGGCGGTTGTGGAGCGGGCACCCGCGGCGCTGCCGATCGCGTTCAGCCTCCGCGAGTTCGCCCGGCTCGCCGAGGCGGTCGATCCCGACGAACTGCCGGAGA
>DASWUV010000219.1:0-7700 GCA_036401495.1 Pseudonocardia sp.
CACAGCACGCCGACGGGAAGAAGTAGACGGTTCATGCCCACGATCCAGCAGCTGGTCCGCAAGGGCCGTCAGGACAAGGCCACCAAGACGAAGACGGCCGCGCTCAAGGGGAGTCCCCAGCGCCGCGGCGTGTGCACGCGCGTGTACACGACCACGCCGAAGAAGCCGAACTCCGCGCTGCGCAAGGTCGCCCGCGTCAAGCTCTCCAGCCAGATGGAGATCACCGCCTACATCCCCGGTGAGGGTCACAACCTCCAGGAGCACTCGATCGTGCTGGTCCGTGGTGGCCGGGTGAAGGACCTTCCCGGCGTGCGCTACAAGATCGTCCGCGGCTCGCTGGACACGCAGGGCGTCAAGAACCGCAAGCAGGCGCGCAGCCGCTACGGCGCGAAGAAGGAGAAGAGCTGATGCCGCGCAAGGGACCCGCACCGAGGCGTCCGTTGGTCTCGGACCCGGTGTTTAGCTCACCGCTGGTCACCCAACTGGTGAACAAGGTGCTCAAGGACGGCAAGCGCAGCCTCGCGGAGCGCATCGTCTACGCGGCGCTCGAAGGCACCCGCGACAAGACCGGCACCGACCCCGTCGTCACGCTCAAGCGCGCGCTGGACAACGTCAAGCCCGCACTGGAGGTGCGCAGCCGCCGAGTCGGTGGCGCCACCTACCAGGTGCCCGTCGAGGTCCGCGCCGTCCGCCAGACCACGCTGGGCCTGCGCTGGCTGGTGTCCTACGCAGGACAGCGCCGCGAGAAGACCATGGTCGAGCGGCTCATGAACGAGTTGCTCGACGCGAGCAACGGCCTCGGTGCCGCCGTGAAGCGGCGCGAGGACATGCACAAGATGGCGGAGTCCAACAAGGCCTTCGCCCACTACCGCTGGTGACCGGCCGATCGTCGGGCGCCAATTCGAGGGAGAGCTGAAGCAGTGGCACGCGACGTGCTCACGGACCTGACGCGGGTCCGCAACATCGGCATCATGGCGCACATCGATGCGGGCAAGACGACGACCACCGAGCGGATCCTGTACTACACCGGGATCAACTACAAGATCGGTGAAGTGCACGACGGCGCCGCCACCATGGACTGGATGGAGGAGGAGCAGAAGCGCGGCATCACGATCACGTCGGCCGCGACGACCTGCTTCTGGAAAGACCACCAGATCAACATCATCGACACCCCCGGGCACGTCGACTTCACCGTCGAGGTGGAGCGCAACCTGCGGGTGCTCGATGGCGCCGTCGCCGTCTTCGACGGCAAGGAGGGCGTGGAGCCGCAGTCCGAGCAGGTCTGGCGGCAGGCCACGAAGTACGACGTCCCGCGCATCTGCTTCGTCAACAAGATGGACAAGCTCGGTGCGGACTTCTACTACACCGTGTCGACCATCCGCGACCGTCTCGGCGCCACCCCGCTGCCCATCCAGCTGCCCATCGGCTCGGAGAACGACTTCATCGGAGTCGTCGACCTCGTCGAGATGCGCGCGCTGACCTGGCGCGGTGAGGTCCAGAAGGGCGAGGACTACACGATCGAGGCGATTCCGGCCGACATGGCGGAGCGCGTCGAGGAGTACCGCACCGCGCTCGTCGAGGCCGTCGCCGAGACCGACGACGACCTGATGGAGCTCTACCTCGGTGGCGACGAGCTCTCCGTCGAGCAGCTCAAGCACGGCATCAGGAAGATCGTCAACGACCGCATCGCCTACCCCGTCCTGTGCGGGTCGGCGTTCAAGAACAAGGGCGTGCAGCCCATGCTCGACGCGGTCATCGACTACCTGCCCGCGCCGAGTGACCTGCCGCCCGTCGAGGGCACGCTGCTGGACGGGGAGACCCCGGCCTTCCGCAAGCCCACGAAGGAAGAGCCGTTCTCCGCGCTGGCCTTCAAGATCGCCGCACACCCGTTCTTCGGCAAGCTCACCTACATCCGGGTCTACTCGGGTCGGGTCGCCGCGGGCACCCAGGTCATCAACTCGACCAAGGACCGCAAGGAGCGCATCGGGAAGGTCTTCCAGATGCACGCCAACAAGGAGAACCCGGTCGACGAGGCCATGGTCGGCCACATCTACGCGGTGATCGGCCTCAAGGACACCACCACGGGCGACACGCTGTGCGATCCGCAGGCGCCGATCGTGCTGGAGTCCATGACCTTCCCCGACCCGGTGATCCAGGTCGCGGTCGAGCCGAAGACCAAGGCCGACCAGGAGAAGCTCTCGACGGCGATCCAGCGGCTCGCCGAGGAGGACCCGACGTTCCAGGTCTCCCAGGACGACGAGACCGGGCAGACGATCCTCGCCGGTATGGGCGAACTGCACCTCGAGGTGCTCGTCAACCGGATGAAGAGCGACTACAAGGTCGAGGCCAACATCGGCAAGCCGCAGGTGGCCTACCGCGAGACGATCACCAGGACGGTCGCCAAGCACGAGTACACCCACAAGAAGCAGACGGGTGGCTCGGGCCAGTTCGCCCGCGTGATCATCAAGCTGGAGCCGCTGGAGTCGGCCGACGGCGCGCTGTACGAGTTCGTGAACAAGGTCAGCCAGGGCCGCGTGCCGCGGGAGTACATCCCTTCGGTCGACGCGGGCGCGCAGGACGCCATGCAGTACGGCGTGCTCGCGGGCTATCCGCTCACGCGGATCAAGGTCACCCTGCTCGACGGCGCCTACCACGAGGTCGACTCGTCGGAGATGGCGTTCAAGATCGCGGGTTCGATGGCGCTCAAGGAAGCCGCACGCCAGGCCGGTCCGGTCCTGCTCGAACCGATGATGGCCGTCGAGGTCACCACGCCCGACGACTACATGGGCGACGTGATCGGCGACCTGAACTCCCGCCGTGGCCAGATCCAGGCCATGGAGGAGCGGGCGGGCGCCCGCGTCGTCAAGGCGCTGGTGCCGCTGTCGGAGATGTTCGGCTACGTCGGCGACCTGCGGTCGCGGACCCAGGGCCGGGCGAACTACACGATGGTCTTCGACTCCTACGCGGAGGTCCCGACCAACGTGGCCAAGGAGATCATCGCCAAGGCCACAGGCGAGTAAGTCACCCATCCGGAAAGACCTGCCGTCAGCACGGCGGAGAAGTTCACCACCAGAAGGAGCCCACCAGTGGCGAAGGCGAAGTTCGAGCGGACCAAGCCGCACGTCAACATCGGCACGATCGGTCACATCGACCACGGCAAGACCACGCTGACGGCGGCTATTACGAAGGTCCTGCACGACAAGTTCCCCACCCTGAACCAGGCGTCGGCGTTCGACCAGATCGACAAGGCGCCCGAAGAGCGGCAGCGCGGCATCACGATCTCGATCGCGCACGTCGAGTACCAGACCGAGAAGCGCCACTACGCGCACGTCGACTGCCCCGGGCACGCCGACTACATCAAGAACATGATCACCGGTGCGGCGCAGATGGACGGCGCCATCCTGGTGGTCGCGGCCACCGACGGCCCGATGCCCCAGACGCGTGAGCACGTGCTGCTCGCCCGTCAGGTCGGCGTGCCCTACATCGTCGTGGCGCTCAACAAGGCCGACATGGTCGACGACGAGGAGATCATGGAGCTCGTCGAGCTGGAGGTTCGCGAGCTGCTGTCGTCGCAGAACTACCCCGGCGACGACCTGCCCGTCGTCCAGGTGTCGGCGCTCAAGGCCCTCGAGGGGGACCCTGAGTGGAGCGACAAGCTGATGACGCTCATGGACGCCGTCGACGACGCGATCCCCGAGCCCGTCCGCGATGTCGAGAAGCCGTTCCTCATGCCCGTCGAGGACGTCTTCACGATCTCCGGCCGCGGCACCGTGGTCACCGGCCGCATCGAGCGCGGCATCGTCAAGGTGAACGAGGAGGTGGAGATCGTCGGTATCCGGGAGAAGTCCTTCAAGACCACCACGACCTCCATCGAGATGTTCAAGAAGTTCCTCGACGAGGGGCGCGCGGGCGACAACGCGGCGCTGCTGCTCCGTGGCGTCAAGCGCGAGCAGGTCGAGCGCGGCATGGTCGTCGTGAAGCCCGGCACCACCACGCCGCACACCGAGTTCGACGGCCAGGTCTACATCCTGTCGAAGGACGAGGGCGGCCGTCACACGCCGTTCTTCAACAACTACCGTCCGCAGTTCTACTTCCGTACGACTGACGTGACGGGCGTCGTGACCCTGCCCTCCGGCACCGAGATGGTCATGCCGGGCGACAACACCGTCATGAGCGTGAAGCTGATCCAGCCGATCGCCATGGAGGAGGGCCTGCAGTTCGCCATCCGCGAGGGTGGCCGGACCGTCGGCGCAGGACAGGTCACCAAGATCAGCAAGTAGCAGCACCCCCGGTCAGGGATGCCGCACCCCGGTGTGGCATCCTTGACGGGTTGCGCGTCGGGCTCGGCATGCGCACGGGTGAAAGCCCTGACATGCCGAGCCTTGGCGCGGAGCCCCCGAGCACAGCAATCCCGACAGACGTGGATCCCAGGATCCATTCCGACCCCCCGGGGTTCGCGGGTGAGCCGGGGACCGGTCCGGGTTCGGAGCGCGACACACCCGACCTCGGGGACCGGAGCCACCAGGGTGAGACCGTGCCGAGTCACATCGGCGGGGGCTCCCGTGCGCAGGCACCCGGACACACGTACGAAGCGGCAGGAAGAAGAGGGACACCGACGACCATGGCGGGACAGAAGATCCGCATCAGGCTGAAGGCCTATGACCACGAGGCCATCGACGCCTCCGCACGCAAGATCGTGGAGACGGTCACGCGTACGGGCGCTCGGGTCGTCGGGCCGGTGCCACTGCCGACGGAGAAAAACATCTACTGCGTCATCCGCTCGCCGCTCAAGTACAAGGACTCGCGCGAGCACTTCGAGATGCGCACGCACAAGCGGCTCATCGACATCCTCGACCCGACGCCCAAGACGGTCGACGCGCTCATGCGCATCGACCTGCCTGCCAGCGTCGACGTGAATATCCAGTAGGGCATTGACGAGATGACCGAGAGGCTGATCACCGGGATCCTGGGCACCAAGCTCGGGATGACCCAGGTCTTCGACGACAACAACCGGGTGGTGCCGGTCACCGTGGTCCAAGCGGGCCCGAACGTGGTGACGCAGGTGCGCACGGCGGAGAAGGACGGCTACGTCGCCGTCCAGCTCGCCTTCGGGGCGATCGACCCCCGCAAGGTCAACAAGCCCAAGACGGGCCACTACGACAAGGCAGGCGTCACGCCGCGGCGGCACCTGGTCGAGCTGCGGACGTCCAATGCGGGCGAGTACGCGATCGGCCAGGAGATCACCGCAGAGGTGTTCGACGCAGGGGCCCTCGTGGACGTCGTCGGCACCAGCAAGGGCAAGGGCACCGCGGGTGTCATGAAGCGCCACGGCTTCAAGGGCCTCGGCGCGAGCCACGGCACCCAGCGCAAGCACCGCTCGCCCGGCTCGATCGGCGGCTGTGCCACCCCTGGCCGCGTGTTCAAGGGCCTGCGCATGGCGGGCCGCATGGGCGTCGACAGGGTCACCACGCAGAACCTGACGGTGCACCACGTCGACGTGGAGCGCGGGCTCCTGCTGATCAAGGGCGCGGTTCCCGGCCCCCGCGGCGGACTCCTGTTCGTCAAGAGCGCAGCGAAGGGCGGTGTCACGGCATGACCAGCACCGTTTCGGTCGAGCTCCCCGCGCACGTGTTCGACACCCACGCCAGCATTCCGCTGCTGCACCAGGTCGTGGTGGCCCAGCTGGCCGCCGCGCGCCAGGGCACGCACTCCACGAAGACCCGCGGCGAGGTCCGTGGCGGCGGCAAGAAGCCGTACCGCCAGAAGGGCACCGGCCGCGCCCGTCAGGGCTCCACGCGTGCGCCGCAGTTCGTCGGCGGCGGCGTGGTGCACGGCCCCACGCCGCGCGACTACACGCAGCGCACCCCCAAGAAGATGAAGGCCGCCGCGCTCCGCGGTGCCCTCTCCGACCGGGCCCGCGCAGGCGTGGTGTTCGTCGTGGACACGCTCGCCCCCGGCGACGCCCCGTCCACCAAGGCGGCGCGTGTCGCGTTGGCCGAGATCGCGGGCGAGGGCAAGACGCTCGTCGTGCTCACGAGCGACGACAGGGTGGCCCAGCTCTCGCTGCGCAACCTGACCCACGTGCACCTGCTGACGCCGGGTCAGCTCAACACCTACGACGTGCTCGACAGCGAGTGCGTGGTGTTCACCGAGTCGGCGCTGGCCGAGTTCCTCGACGGGCCGATCGGCACGCCGAAGGGCGCCACGCCCGCGAGCGAGGCGGTGGGGCTCCGCAAGGCCGCCACACCGGCGACCACGCAGGGCGACGCCGATGAGGACGCCGACGACGAACATGTCGGCGAGCACCCCTACGGCCCCGACAGCCACACGCCCCTGGCCGACGGCTCCCAGCCCGAGGGCTTCCCGGTCAAGGGGAACGCCGACTCGATGCTGTACCACGTGCCGGGCAGCTCGTTCTACGCCCGCACCGTCGCCGAGGTCTGGTTCGCCACGGCCGAGGCGGCCGAGGCGGCAGGCTTCACGCTGCCCCCCTCGCAGCGGGCCGCGGCCGCGGTCGACCACCAGGCCGCTGACATCGAAGAGGAGACGACGTGATCCCCGATCCGCGCGACATCCTGCTCGCGCCGGTGGTCTCGGAGAAGAGCTACGGGCTGATCGAAGAGCGCCAGTACACCTTCATCGTCCGCCCGGACGCGAACAAGACCCAGATCAAGATCGCCGTTGAGCAGGTGTTCGGCGTCCGGGTGGTCAGCGTGAACACCCTGAACCGGCCCGGGAAGCGCAAGCGTTCCAAGGACGGGTTCGGCAAGCGCAAGGACACCAAGCGCGCGATCGTCACGCTCTCGCAGGAGAGCCGGACGATCGACGTGTTCGGTGGCCGGGCGAGCTGAGGGGCGTCAGGAGACAACCATGGGCATCCGCAAATACAAGCCGACGACGCCAGGGCGTCGCGGCAGCAGCGTCGCCGACTTCGCCGAGATCACCCGGTCGACGCCGGAGAAGTCGCTCGTCCGCCCGCTGCACAGCAAGGGCGGTCGCAACGCGCACGGCCGGATCACCACCCGGCACCAGGGCGGCGGGCACAAGCGCGCGTACCGCCTGATCGACTTCCGGCGTAACGACAAAGACGGCATCCCGGCCAAGGTCGCGCACATCGAGTACGACCCCAACCGCACGAGCCGCATCGCGCTGCTGCACTACCTCGACGGCGAGAAGCGCTACATCATCGCGCCCGAGCGGCTCAAACAGGGCGACGTCGTCGAGGCCGGGGCCAGGGCCGACATCAAGATCGGCAACAACCTGCCGCTGCGCAACATCCCCACCGGCACCGTGATCCACGCGATCGAGCTCCGCCCCGGCGGTGGCGCCAAGATCGCGCGGTCCGCGGGTGCGCGCGTGCAGCTGGTGGCCAAGGACGGTCCCTACGCGCAGCTGCGCATGCCGTCCGGGGAGATCCGCAACGTCGACGTGCGCTGCCGCGCAACGGTCGGCGAGGTGGGCAACGCCGAGCAGTCCAACATCAACTGGGGCAAGGCGGGCCGCATGCGGTGGAAGGGCAAGCGCCCGACCGTCCGCGGTGTCGCGATGAACCCCGTCGACCACCCGCACGGCGGTGGTGAGGGCAAGACCTCCGGTGGTCGCCACCCGGTCAACCCCGCGGGCAAGCCCGAGGGCCGCACCCGCCGCACCAAGCCGTCCGACAACATGATCGTCCGCCGTCGCCGTACCGGCAAGAAGCG
>DASWUV010000220.1:0-7143 GCA_036401495.1 Pseudonocardia sp.
CAGGCCGACGTCCGCGACGGCCGTGTCCTCTACACCCCGGTGCTCGACGCGAAGGGCGGCTTCCGCTCCGACCTGACGGTCATGCGCCTCGCCCACGACCGCTACCGGGTGGTCACCGGCGGCCTGCACGGCATGGCCGACCTGAAGTGGTTCGCCGACCACCTGCCCGAAGGCGCCGCGATCGTCGACCAGACCTCGGCGTTCACCACGATCGGGCTCTGGGGGCCGCGGGCCCGCGACATCCTCGGCCGGATCACCGACGACGACATCTCCCACACCGGCTTCCCGTTTCTCACCTGCCGCCCGATCGAGCTGGGCAGCATCGCCGTGCTCGCTTCCCGGATCTCCTACGTCGGCGAGCTCGGCTGGGAGCTGTACGTGCCGATGGAGCAGGGCGCCGCGGTGTGGAAGCTGCTGCACGACGCCGGGAAGCCCGACGGGGCGGTGCCGGTCGGCATCGGCGTCTACGGCACCACCGGGCGGCTGGAGAAGGGCTACCGGGCGTACGGCTTCGAGCTGGACGGGGAGCGCTCGATCGTCGAGGCCGGGATGGCGCGCCCCAAGGTCAAGGACGCCGAGTTCATCGGCCGCGCGGCCTACCTCGCCCAGCGGGCCGCCGCGCCCGCGACGGTGCTGTGCACGCTGACCGTCGACGACCACACCTCGGCCAGCGGCACCGCCCGCTTCATGCTGGGCGGTGAGCCGATCCGCACCCGTGACGGCAGCTCCCTCACCGACGGCCACGGCCACCACCCCTACGTCACGTCGGCGGGGTCGGCGCCGTCGCTCGGCAAGCACGTGCTGATGGCCTATCTGCCCCCCGAGCAGGCGGTGGTGGGCAACCAGCTGGCGGTGTCCTACATGGAGGAGCTCTACCCGGTGACGGTCGGCGCGAACGACGCCACGCCGCTCTTCGACCCGGCCAACGCGCGGATCAAAGGCTGACCGATGACGAACGTGCTGGCCTGCATCAAGCGGGTGCCCGACACCGCGGGCGAGGTTCTGCTCTCCGCCGACGGGCAGGGGCTGGACGCCCGGTTCGTCGGGTTCACCATCAGCGCGCACGAGAGCTGCGCGGTCGAGCTGGCCGTGCGGATCGCGGCGGCGGACGGCGGCTCGGCGACCGTGCTGACGCTGGGGCCTGCCGATGCGGTCGAGCAGCTGCGCACCGCGCTGGGCGTCGGCTGCTCGGCGGCGGTGCTCATCGAGGCGGACCCGGCCGCGTTCGGGCCCGCGGACGTGGCCAGGGAGATCGCCGCGGTCGTGGCCGCCCACGCCGAGGGGGGCCGCACGTACGACCTGATCCTGCTCGGCAACGACGCCGCGGACACCGGCGACTTCCAGGTCGGCATCCGGTTGGCCCACGAACTGGGTCGCCCGGTCGTCAACGGGATTCGCACGGTCGAGGTGGCGGCCGCGACGGCGGTCGCGCGCGGCGACAGCCTCGACGGGGAGGAGACCTACCGGGTGCCGCTGCCTGCGGTCCTCACCGTGCTGGAGGGTGGGGTCGAGCCGCGCTACCCGAGCATCACGGGCCGGATGAAGGCCAAGAAGACCCCGGTCGAGGTCCTGGCCCCGACGCGGGAGCCGCGCGGCTCGGGGCGGGTGCGGCTCACGCTGCCGCCCGCGCAGCCCAACACCGTCGAGGTGCTCGGCGAGGGGCCCGACGCCGCTGCCGCCGTCGTCGCACTGCTGCACCGCATGGGGGTGGCGCGATGATCCTCGTGGTCGTCGAAACCGCAGCCGGGAGCGCCACCGAGGTCTCGCTGGAGAGCGTGACGTTCGCGCGGGCCCTCGCGGAGCGGACGAGCGGGCCGGTGCACGCCGTCGTCGTCGGCGACGAGCGGCCCGAGGACCTCGCGGACCAGCTCGGACGCTACGGCGTGGCCGCGGTGCACCACGTCACCGGCGACCCCTTCACCGCCTACGGCGGCGGGACCTGGGCCACGGCCGTCGCGGCCGTGCGGGAGGCGATCGACGCGGACGTCGTGCTCGCACCCGGCACCCCGCGGGGCATGGAAGTGCTGGCCCACCTGGGCGCGCGCTACGACGTGCCCATGGCGGCGAACGTCGTCGCGGTCGGCGACACCGGGCCGCTGGTCGTCACCCGTCAGGTGTTGGGCGGCGCGGTGCTGGAGGAGATGTCGATGGCAGGCCGTCCGGTGCTGCTCACCGTGGCCGGCCACGCCGTCGAAGCTGCGCAGGCCCCGGATCCGGCGCCCCCGGCCGCACTGCGGGAGCTTTCCACCGACGTGGCCGAGATCGACCTCGTGGCGCGCGTGACGGCGACCGAGCCCGCGGAGCCCGACCGCTCGGGCGCGCTGGCCTCGGCCAGGGTGGTGGTGGGCGCCGGGCGCGGGGCGGGCGGACCCGAGGGGTTCGACGGCGTGGTGGAGCTGGCGGAGCTGCTCGACGGCGCCGTCGGCGTCTCGCGGGTGGTGACGAGCCTTGGCTGGCGCCCGCACCACGAGCAGGTCGGGCAGACAGGCAGCCGGATCTCCCCCGAGCTCTACATCCCGTGCGGGATCAGCGGCGCCATCCAGCACTGGGCGGGGTGCGCGAGCTCCAAGACCATCCTGGCGATCAACACCGACGAGAATGCGCCGATGGTCACCAAGGCCACCTACGCGGTGATCGGCGACATGGCGGAGGTCGTGCCCGCGATCAACGCCGAAATCCGAAGGCTGCAGTCGTGAGCGAGCCTGCGGGCGAATCGCCGACCTGGCGCGAGCCTGCGAGCGGGTCGTGACGCCTGCCGCGGCGCTGCGCGGGCTGCTCGACCCGTTCAGCGTAGAGATCACGCCACGGGAGGCGGCGAAGCTGCCGCCGCTGGCGGACCTGCTGGCCGCGGGCACCGCCGTGTACCTCACCTACCTGCCCCACACGCCCTGGTCGGAGACGGTCGCCGTCGCCAGGCACGTCGTCGAGGCCGGGTTGCGCCCGGTGCCGCACCTGGCGGCCAGGGCGGTGCCCGACCGCGCGGCCCTGCGCGCCATCCTGGCCGACCTGGCCGCGGTCGGCGTCGGCGACGTGCTGGTCGTCGCGGGCTCGCAGGCCCCGGTGGGCGAGTTCCACGAGTCCGCGCAGATCCTCGACTCCGGCTGTCTCGAGGCAGTGGGCATCCGCAGGGTGGGCATCGCCGGGCACCCCGAGGGCCACCCCGACGTCGACGACGACGAGATCACGCGGGCGCTGGCGGCCAAGTGCCGCATCGGCCGCGAGCGTGGTCTGGAGCTGCACATCGTCACCCAGTTCGCGTTCGCGGCCGAGCCGATCGTGGCGTGGGAACGCCGGATCCGGGCCGCCGGGATCGCCGTGCCCGTGCGCGTCGGACTGCCCGGGCTCACCTCACCTGCCAGGTTGGTGAGGTTCGGGCTGTCCTGTGGCGTGGGGCCGTCGCTGAAGGTGCTGCGCAAGCAAGCGGGGGGCGTGCTGAAACTGGCTAGCTCGCCCACCTACCACCCCGACGAGACGCTGCTCGGCCTCGCCGCGGCCATCGAACCAGGGAGTCTGCTCCGCGGCGTGCACTTCTTCCCCTTCGGCGCGCTGGTCGCGACGGCGGAATGGGCGGCGGACCTGCGTGACGGGCGTGTCGCCCTGCGCGACGACGAGCCGCCGGGCGTCCCCGCCTGACCCTGACCACTCCCCCACGCTCGACACCGCTACCCGACACCGCACCGCCGCCCGCGCCCCGAGGAGAGCCTGATGTCCTTTCCCTCCGACCTGCGCATCGCGCAGGCCGCCTCGTTCAAGCCGCTCGGCGACGTCGCTGCCGCGATGGGCATCGGGCCGCATCTCCTGGAGCCGTACGGCGAGAACGTGGCCAAGATCAAGCTCTCGGCCGTCGAGGAGTTGGCCGACCGGCCGCGCGCGAAGTACGTCGTCGTCTCGGCCGTGACGCCCACGCCCCTCGGCGAGGGCAAGACCACCACGACCGTCGGGCTCGGCCAAGCGATGGCGCACATCGGACGGCGCGCGACCGTGGCGATCCGCCAGCCCTCGATGGGCCCGACGTTCGGGATCAAGGGCGGCGCCGCGGGTGGGGGCTACAGCCAGGTTGTGCCGATGGAGCAGCTCAACTTGGCGCTCACCGGCGACTTCCACGCGGTCACCGAGGCGCACAACATGCTGTCCGCGATCCTGGACAACCACCTCTACCAGGGCAACGCCGCCCACATCGACCAACACAACATCACGTGGCGCCGTGTGCTGGACGTCAACGACCGCGCGCTGCGCAACGTGGTCGTGGGGCTCGGTGGGCGGCTGGACGGCATCCCGCGGCAGACGGGGTTCGACATCACCGCCGCCAGCGAGGTCATGGCGATCTTCGCGCTGGCGACGTCGCTCGCGGAGATGCGGGCGCGCCTCGGCCGGATCGTGGTCGGCTACACCGCGGACAGCAAGCCGGTGACCGCCGAGGACATCGGCGGAGCGGGCGCGATGGCGGTCATCATGCGCGAGGCGTTGAAGCCGAACCTGCTGCAGACGCTGGAGAACACGCCGGTGCTGGTGCACGCGGGCCCCTTCGGCAACATCGCGCACGGCAACTCGTCGGTCGTCGCCGACCTCATCGGCATCCACGGCGGCGACTTCCTCGTCACCGAGGCGGGTTTCGGCGCGGACATGGGCGCCGAGCGCTTCTTCAACATCAAGTGCCGGGCGTCGGGCCTCGTCCCCGACGCCGCCGTCGTCGTCGCGACCGTCCGCGCGCTGAAGGCGCACTCCGGCCGCCACCGGATCGTGGCGGGCAGGCCGCTGCCCGAAGAGTTGCTCGCGGAGAACCCCGACGAGGTCCACCTGGGCGGCGCCAACCTGCGCAAGCAGATCGAGAACATCCGGCTGCACGGGGTCTCGCCGGTGGTGGCGATCAACGCCTTCCCCGACGACCACGCCTCCGAGCACGCGGCGATCGCCGAGATCGCCGCCGAGATGGGCGTCCGGGTCGCCGTGTGCACCCACTTCGCCGAGGGCGGCCGCGGGGCCCGCGAGCTCGCCGAGGCTGTGGCGGAAGCGGCGGACGAGCCGTCGGACTTCCACTTCCTGTACCCGGACTCGGCCAGCCTGACGGAGAAGATCGAGACGATCGCCACGAAGGTCTACGGCGCCGACGGCGTGGACTACGACCCGCCCGCCGCCCGCCAGCTCGCGAACTACGAGCGCAACGGCTTCGGGAACCTTCCGGTGTGCATCGCGAAGACCCACCTCTCGCTGTCGTCGGACCCTGCGCTCCTGGGCGCGCCCACCGGCTGGCGGCTGCCGGTCCGTGAGGTCCGCGCTTCCGTCGGCGCCGGGTTCATCTACCCGATCTGCGGCGACATGCGCACGATGCCCGGCCTCGGTGCGCACCCGAACGCGCACCAGATGGACCTCGACGCCGACGGAAATGTCGTGGGTCTGTTCTAGCGTGTCCGTTATGACCACTTGGACGGAGCTGACCACCCACGCGCCCCACATCACGACGATCTTCGCGCGGCGCCATGCCGCCACCGGCCACCTGTGCTTGTTGGCCACCCTGCGCAAGGACGGGTTCCCGCGGATCAGCCCGATCGAGCCGAAGATCTTCGAGGGCGAGCTGCTGCTCATCGGCATGCCGGACACCACCAAGTTCCACGATCTCGGCCGCGACCCGCGGTTCTGCCTGCACACGGCGACCGTCGACACGCACGTCGCCGAGGGGGACGCGAAGCTGTGGGGCGTCGTGCACCACCTGCCCGACCCCGACCTGCATCAGCGGTTCGCCGAAGACCTGTTCGCGCAGAGCGGCTTCGACCTGCGCGGGCAGACGTTCGACCACTTCTACGCGGCCGACATCACCGCGGCGTCGGCCGTCGAGGTCGGCGACGGCCACATGGACGTGACGATCTGGCGGCCGGGCGCGCCGGAGCGGGTCGTGCGCAAGCACTGACCGGCTCAGGAGTCGGAGGCGGTCACGATCGGGACCGGGATGCAGACGACGGTCACGTTGTCCCGGCCGCCCGCGTCCAACGCAAGCGCGGTGAGCGCGGTCACCGCGACCCGCGGTCCCTCCCGCGCGATCGTCGGGAGGGCGACAGCGGCCAGGTGCGCGGCGTCTGGTTCGTAGTTCCACAGCCCGTCCGTGCACAGCAGCAGCACGCCGGGTTCGGTCGGCGAGAACGTCATGACAGCGGGCACCGGCGGGCCGTCGGCGCCGAGCCAGCGGGTGATCGCGTGGGCGCGCGGGTCGCGCATCGCGGCCTTGGCGTCGAGGATCCCGGCGGCGACCATCTCGGCCGCCCAGGAGTGGTCGGCCGTGAGCAGCCGGGCCGCGCCGCCGTTGCCGTTGCCGTTGCCGCCGCCGTTGTCGACGTCCCCGTTGCCGTTGCCGTCACCGTTGTCGTTGCCTGCCAGCCAGTAGGCGCGGCTGTCGCCGACCCACCCCACCGTGATCACCGGGGGGCCGTCCACGCGGCCCGAGACCACGGCCGCCACCAACGTGCAGGACGGCGCGTCGCGGGTGCCGGGGGCCAACTGCGCCACGGCGTCCGCGGCCGCGGCGACCGCGGCCAGCATCAAGGGCACGCCTTCGGCGGAGTCGTCGAGCAGCTTCGCGAGCGCGATGGTCGAGGCTGCGCGGGACGCGAGCTCGGGCCGTCGGACGGTGGACACCCCGTCGCACACGACGGCCGCCACCGTGTGCGGCAATCCCTCCTCGGGACGTCGGCCCAGCGCCATCGCGTCCTCGTTGCGGATGTGCACGTGGCCGCGGTCGCTGATCCCGGCGAGGACGCCGAGATCGATCTCCACGCGGTCGAGGAACGGGTCGGGCTGCTCCGGCAGCTCCGCCCCGCACATCTCGCAGAACCGGTCGGCTGCACTCGCAGGCTCCCGGCAGACCGCGCAGATCGCCTCGATGCCTCCCCGTTCGTCAGCCACGGGCGGTCCCCTGCCTCGGACGTCGGCGCGGACCCGGCCGCCGCTGCGGCCCATCAGCGCACGTCGACGACCGGCACGCTTGGTGTGGCGCGGCGCGCCTGGTCATAACGCAGGCCAGACGGTCGAAGAAATCGACGAAAGGCCTGTTAGCCGTCCGGATCCGGCAACCTGCGCGAAGCCTCCCTGACACCTCGGTCTGCTGCGCACACGGGCCGCGACGGGATCTGGTTCAGGCGATAACGTCGCCGT
>DASWUV010000221.1:0-6529 GCA_036401495.1 Pseudonocardia sp.
CCGTGCGGCGAGAGCTCAACGGTACCAACCGCTGCGCCTTGCCGTGCGGCGGGGGCCGGGGCGTGGGGTGAGTGACGGGACTTGAACCCGCGACCACCTGGACCACAACCAGGTGCTCTACCAGCTGAGCTACACCCACCAAGTGATCACCGACCGGAGCCGGTGATGTCACCACTGTATCGCGGCACCGCGGCCCACCCGAAGCGGGTTCCTGGTGCCGCCGGATCCGGTGATCGCCGCCAGCGCGACGTTCTCGGGGTGGGAACCCCGCGAACCGCGCACTCGCGGCGAACATGCCCGCTCACCAGCGTCCGCGCGCTTCCCGGCCCTGGCTGACTCCGGTGCGATGCGACGACTGCAAGCGGACAGGGGACGACAGCACAGCTCGGCCGTCGACTAGCCGGCGCCCTGGGCTCTCCCCAACGCGCACACACCCTCCGGGGCCGACACACCATGCCCGCAATATGTGCGGACCACACCGGGTGTGTGTCAGCAGCAGGCCGGCAGCCCTACGGGCGCGGGGCGAGGGCGGCGGCGACGGACTGGGCCTGCTCGGACGTGGGGCCCGGCGGCGGGACGAACAGTGTCTGCCGGTAGTAGTCCAGCTCCCGGATCGACTCGTAGATGTCGGCCAGCGCCCGGTGCGCCATCCCCTTCTCCGGCTTGGCGTAGAACACGCGGGGGAACCAGCGGCGGCACAGCTCCTTGACCGAGCTCACGTCCACCATGCGGTAGTGCAGGTGGGCGTCGAGCTCGGGCATGTCGCGGGCGAGGAAGCCGCGGTCGGTGGCGATCGAGTTGCCCGCGAGGGGGGCTGTGCGCGGGTCGTGGACGTACTCCCGGATGTAGGCCAGCGCCCGCTCCTGCGCCTCCGCGACGGTCACGGTGGATCTCCGCACCTCGTCGGTGAGACCGGAATGGGCGTGCATGTCGCGGACGACGTCGGGCATCGCCGAAAGTGCGGCGTCATCGGCGTGGATGACGATGTCGATGCCGTCGCCCAGGACGGCCAACTCGCCGTCGGTGACGAGGACGGCGATCTCGATGAGTGCGTCGTTGCGCAGGTCGAGGCCGGTCATCTCGCAGTCGATCCATACCAGACGGTCGTTCACCCACGCAGCCTAAGCGCTACAGTCACGGCTCGTGGCGCAGAACACGGCGAACGCGGCCCAGGAGATCGCATCCGGGTACGCGACGGAGGGCTCGGCCCTCGAGCTCGGCTCCGTCATGATCGACGGAAAGGCCGACCCGACGGCGAAGGTCCGCATCCCGTTCGCGACGCTCAACCGGCACGGGCTCGTCGCGGGGGCCACCGGCACGGGCAAGACCAAGACCCTGCAGGGGCTGGCGGGTCAGCTCTCGGACGCGGGCGTGCCCGTGCTGTTGGCCGACGTCAAGGGCGACCTGTCGGGCATGCTCAAGCCCGGCGAGGACAACGCGCGCAACCAGGAGCGGGCCAGGGACACCGGCGACGACTGGACGCCCACCGCCTATCCCGTCGAGTTCCTCTCCTTGGGCGGCAAGAGCCCGGCCGTCCCGATCCGCGCGACGCTGACGCAGTTCGGCCCGATCCTCCTGTCGAAGGTGCTGGACCTCAACGACACCCAGGAGTCGACGCTCGGGCTGATCTTCCACTGGGCCGACCAGCAGGGTCTTCCGCTGCTGGACACCAAGGACCTGCGGGCGGTCATCCAGCACCTCACGTCCGACGAGGGGAAGGCCGACCTCAAGGGCATCGGCGGCGTGTCGTCCTCGACGGCCGGGGTGATCCTGCGCGCGCTGGTGAACCTGGAGGCCGCGGGCGGCGAGGACTTCTTCGGCGAGCCCGAGTTCGAGCCCGCCGACCTGATGCGCGTCGTGGACGGCAAGGGCGTCGTCTCCCTGCTGGAGCTGGCCGACCAGGCCGCCAACCCGCGCCTGTTCTCGACGTTCCTCATGTGGCTGCTCGCCGAGCTGTTCGAGGAGCTGCCCGAAGCAGGCGACCTCGACAAGCCCAAGCTCGTCTTCTTCTTCGACGAGGCGCACCTGCTGTTCACCGACGCGTCCAAGGCGTTCCTTGAGCGCATCGAGCAGACGGTGAAGCTCATCCGGTCCAAGGGCGTCGGCGTGTTCTTCTGCACGCAGCTGCCCACCGACGTCCCCAACGCCGTGCTCTCGCAGCTCGGCGCGCGGGTGCAACACGCACTGCGCGCGTTCACCCCGGACGACCAGGCGGCGCTGGCCAAGACGGTCAAGACCTACCCGAACACGAAGAACTACGACATGGAGGAGGCGTTGACGTCGCTGGGCATCGGCGAGGCGATCGTCACCGTGCTCTCGGAGCGCGGCGCCCCCACCCCGGTCGCCTGGACGCGGATGCGCTCGCCGCGGTCGCTGATGGCCGCGATCGGCGACGACGCCGTGGCGTCCGCCGCACACAGCTCGCCCCTCTACGGCAAGTACGGCCAGACCGTCGACCGCGAGTCCGCCTACGAGAAGCTGACGGCCAAGATCGCCGCGCCGCCACCCCCGCACGCGCCGCCCGTTCAGTACGACGCGCCGCCGCCCCCGCCGCGGCAGCAGCGCGAAGAGCCGGGGATGGTGGCCGACGTGCTCGGGTCGCCCGTGGTCAAGAGCTTCCTGCGGTCGATGGGCACGCAGCTCGGCCGCGAGATCACCCGCGGCCTGTTCGGCACCCGCCGTCGCTGACCGACCGTCCTGCTACTCGCGGGACGGATCCGGTGTCCACGGCGTGTAGGAGCGTCCTGCGCCTATCGCGGCCGTCTGCGCCGAGTGCAGCTGGAACGGGCTGATCCCGCCGACCTGCCACGGCCCGACCGACCCGGCTGTCGTCGCTTCGGGGGCCTTGGGCGGCAGGCAGATCTCGGCGCGGACGACGGTAACGGGCCGGTCGGCGAGGCTGAACCAGTCGAGGTCGAGGAAGTCGTGGCTACCTGCGGTGAGCGCGCCTCGGCGCATCGCATCGGCCAGCCGCACGGCCATGCCGGTGGTCGAGAGGTGCCCCGCGTTCGCCTGGAACAGCCCGGCGCCCTCGGCGAGGTAGCCCGTCTCGAACAGCGACACGACCATCGCGAGCAGGCTGAACGCGCGCGGATCGTCGTTCGCCCTCGCCATGAAGCCGAACACCTCAAGCTCGCTCTCCAGCGCCGTCCCGTAGCCCGCGAGGACGTGCACCCAGTCGTGCTGGGCGAGCAACGGCGGGGCGGAGCCGGGCAGGCCGGGGTAGACGAAGCCGCGGTCGCGGTAGAAGTCGGCGACCCCGCGGCCCATCGTGCCGACCGGAAGCTCCTCCAGGCTGCGCCAGCGCCCCGCCAGCTCGGCGTCGTCCACGACCTGGCCCCACGAGTCGTCGAGCGAGCCCGTGTGCAGCGCGTCGAGCCGCTCTGGTCCGATCGAGGCGAGGTAGCCGTTGCGGGCGAAGTCGGCGCTGGCCAGCTCGAGCGAGCCGTCGGCGAACCGTTCGACGACGTCGATCATGTCGTCGGCGACGCCGAGCGCGTCCGCATACTCGCGCAGCTGCGTGACCACCGCTTTCGGCAGCGGCCGGACAACCATCGCGATCAGCAGCATGAGCTGCACGATCCTGGTTCGGAAGATCATGTTGCGACGTTCGAGAGCCGCGGCGAACTCCGTCGCGGACAGCGGAGGGCAGTTGTCGGTGTCGGCTTCGAAGCCGGTCATCGAGTGGAACATCGTCGCCACGAGCAGCTGTTGCAGAGGCGTCAGGCCCTCGGGCGTGCGCAGGGCGCTGACCATCCCGCGGGTGAGGACGCGGACTTCAGCGGCGTCGGGCGGGGTGAGCAGGTAATCGGTCACCTGGGCTCCGGGTGTCGGCATTTCGCTGGGACACAAGCATCGTAATCCTGTAATCACGTCAAGTGTGGAGTGTTTTGACGGCGGCGGGCGTCACCTGCGCCATCAGCTCGACCGCGTCGTCCGCGGCCATGTCGATGACGGGGTAGGCGCCGCGGCCCGCGCCGGTGACGGCTTCGACCGTCGCGACGCCCGCCCTGCGTTGGAACGGGCTCTGCCGCACCCGCCAGCCGATCACGCCTGTGCGCTGCAAGGCCACCGTCCGCCGCACGACCGAGCCCTGGCGGACGACGAGATAGCCACCCGTGAGGGCATGGCCCAGCACGCGCGCGCGGTCCAGCCCGACCAGGAACATCATGGGCAACAGCACGAGTGAGGACGGACCGACCACGTGCGGGTCGACCAGGAACGCGGCGACGACGAGGACGACGGTCGGCCCCAGCGCCCGCGTCAGCCGCCGTCTGCGCGCCGCAGTCGGGTGCCTGCGCAGCGGCGCGTCGGTGATCTCTGCCGGAGCCGCCCGCGCGACGGCGGACGCCACGCGGTGCGCCTCGGCGCGGGGGACCGGCGGCTGGACAACGCCGCCCTGGGTGTCCTTGGCCAACCCGGCGGCCAGCGCCCTGGTCTGCGCGCCCCGTCCGGCCCGCAGGAGCATCGGCTCGGCGATCTCGACCCCCCGCAGCCTGCTCTCCGACACTGACAGCGAGCGCCGCGTCAGCAGCCCCCGGCGCACGCGCAGGGTCCCGTCCGGCTCGCGGGTGAGGCGGTAGCCCGACCAGCGCGCGACGAACAGCAGCAGCGACCCGACCACCGCCGCGAGCAGCACCGTCAGCCCGACCAGCCCGACCGCGACCGCCACGCCCGCCCTGGCCAGGCGGTCGACGGCGTCGCCCGCGAGGTGGCCCGCGTTGAGGCCCACGTCGTTCAGCAGGTTGGACACCGCGCTCAGCACGACACCGATGCCCGCCAACGAGGAGAACGTGAGCGGGGCGAACCGCAGCCACGCCCAGTGCAGGCGGGCCAGCTCGACCGACGGCGGACCTGCGGTCGAGATCGAGGTCGAGGCCGGGGCGACTGCCGACCGGTCGAGCAGCTCGCGGCGCAGGCGGTTGGCCTCGGCGTTGCTCACCGCGTCGAGGGCGAGACCCGGTTGGTCGCTGCTGCCGCCGGTCGCGGCGCCGATCTTCACCACCGACAGCGCGAAGATCCGGTGCTCCAGCCGGGCGGTGAGGTCGACCGTGCGGATGCGGTCGCGCGGCACCGAGCGGCGTTGACGACGCAGCCACCCGCTGTGCAGCTCGACCCGGTCCACGGTGATCCGGTACCGGGTGAACCGCCAGCGCAGCACGCCGAGGAGCACCACGGCGGCCACGCCGATGAGGGTGAACCAGACCCGGGAGAGGTCGCCTTCGCGGCCCGTCAGCAGCAGCACCGCGAACGCGGGCAGCAGGCGCACCAGGCCGCTCACCGGCATCACGACGAGCATGCGCGGGTCGAGGCGTCGCCACGGGGTGTCGGCGGGGACGCCTGGGGCGGGGCCGGGGGTGGCGGCGGCGGGGAAGCCGGCCGGGACGCCCGGGGTGGCGTCGGCGGGGACGTCGGCGGGGAGGCCTGCCGGGGCATCGACGGAGACGTCGGCCGGGACGCCCGGGGTGGCGTCGGCGGGGAGGCCAGGGGTCATGTGGCGTCCCCCGGCGTCGCCTGGGTGGTCTCGGTGAGGAGGCGGGCGAGCTCGGCCGCGTCGTCGGCGGCGAGCCCCCGGATCGTGACCGGGCCCTTGGCCGACGCCGTCGTCACGGTGACGCTCGCCAGTTTGAGGAGCTGCTGCAGCGGGCCGTGCTCGGTGTCGACGGTCTGCACCCGCGAGATCGGCGCGATCCGCCACTCGCGCACCAGCCAGCCCGAGCGCGTGTAGACGGCCTCGTCGGTCACCTCCCAGCGGTGGATGCGGAACAGCAGCGGCGGGATGAGCAGCAGGTAGGCGACGCCGAGCACGGCCGTCCCGATCGCGGTGGCGAACAGCCAGCCCGGTCCGCCGATGACCGCGAGCACGACCTGCGGGGCGAGCAGCACCAGCAGCGTGGTCAGGTCGCGCAGCTGCCACCACCGCACCGCGCGCGGGCTGACCTGGTTGGCGGGCGCGCGCAACGGCAGCGGTGGTGCGGTCACATCCGGAGTGTGCCGGATGGGCGGGCCGAGGGTGGTGGGCGCGGCGCGGGGTTGGATCACCCCATGGCAGTCGAGTTCCGGGCAGGGCGGTCGGACCAGTCCCCTGGTCGTGAGCTGTTCGCGGCGATGGACCAGCTGCTCAACGACCAGTACCCGGGCCGCGCGGCCCGCCCGGGGTCAGTGACGACGCCTGCCGAGATGGGGCCGCCGGACGGCGCGTTCCTCGTCGGCTACGAGGACGGGCGGGCGGTCGCGATCGGGGGTCTGCGCAGGCTCGCCGACGGCATTTGCGAGATCAAGCGGATGTACGTGGTGCCCGACGCCCGGTCGCGCGGCGTCGGGCGCGCCCTGCTCGTCGCCTTGGAGGACGCGGGCAGGCGCCTCGGCTATGCCACAGTGCGGCTGGACGCGGGCGAGGAGCAGAGGCACAGCCGTGCGCTGTTCGCTCGCACGGGCTACCGGGCGATCCCGCAATACAACCAGAACCACATCGCGGTGTACTTCAGCGAGAAGGATCTCTGAGCACCCCCGCCGGTGGTTGTGATCA
>DASWUV010000222.1:0-7809 GCA_036401495.1 Pseudonocardia sp.
TTCAGTCGACGACTCGTGCAGGGGAAACGGCTGCGCGCTGACCCAAGCCCCGCCGCCCACGGCCGACCTGCGGGCGACGACCGCGACGGCGGAGCCCACGACGACGACCACGACGGTTACGATCAAACTGACCGTGCGATCAGTCCCAAGAGACTTCGGGGATTACATCGTGGACCTGCACGACGGTCAAATAGCGAAACTGACAACGTTCTACGCCAACGGCAAGGGCGAGTGGTCCAAGACAATCACCGTGCCGAACGCTTCGATGGTGAAGCTCGACATCTCTCGAACCGGCGCAACCTGTGAGATCACCATGGCCGACACGGGCGCGATTCTGGTGCACGACGAGAACAGCTGCATCGTCGGGTCTTGATCAGCGCCGTGATCTGGCTACCGCTTTGCTCACCGCCTACGACGCAACGCAGGCACGCACCGGTGCCTGCGGCGCATGATCACCGGCGGAGCAATCAGCTGCTGACCAGCATCAACATCGGTAGCTGGGACCGGCTGATCACGTGACGCGCAACCATTGGCTTGCAAGTTCGACTCTTGCGCGAAGCACCGGCCCTGCAGACCCTCTATCGTAAGACCGATGACTTCCGGCGGTGAGGGCAGTCATGCAGAAGTGGACAAGACGAGCGGCTACGCGGACGTGAACGGTCTGCACATGTATTACGAGGTGCAGGGCGGGGGCTCACCGCTGGTGCTGCTGCACGGCGGCGTCCAGAGCATCGACCTCAGCTTCGCCACGCTGATCCCGGAACTGGTCGACCGGCACCAGGTAATCGGCGTCGAGATGCAGGGCCACGGCCGCACCGCCGACATCGACCGGACCCGCACCCCCGCCGCGCTGGCAGGCGACGTGGTCGCGCTGCTCGACCACCTGCGCATCGACCGGGCGCACGTGCTCGGGTTCAGCCTCGGCGCCGCGGTCACCGTGGAGCTGGCGGTCTCGCACCCCGCCCGGGTGCGCTCGATCGTGCCGATCTCCGAGGCGGTGCGGCCGGACGGCATGCACGAAGACCACAACGATCCGTCCAAACACGCCACCTCCACCCGCATGCCCACCGCGCAGGACTATGCCGACATGCAGGAGACCTACGCCCGGCTCTCCCCGCACCCCGAGCGCTTCGCTGAATTCATGTCCGGGCAGTCGAAGAGCGCTGCGGACCTGAAGGGCTGGAGCGACGAACAATTGGCCGGGATCACCGCGCCGGTGCTGGTGGTCATCGGCGACCACGACTTCGTGACAATCGAGCACGGCGCCCTGATGAAAGAGCTGATCCCCGGCTCGCAGCTGGCCGTGCTGCCGGGGACCACGCACATGACCGCCACCAAGCAGGTCCACCTGCTGGTCCCACTGCTGGCCGCGTTCCTGGACTAGCTAGGCCGGCGCCTAGCGACTTGTCGCCGCCCGCCGTCCGCGCCGTAACGTGAGGGCCGTGACCACCGACAACGGTTCCGAGCCGGGCGAGGCCGCTCTGGACGTCGTCGGCCTCCCGGCCATCCCGGTTTCCGCGGGCGCGCTCATCTTCGACCGGGCAGGCCGACTATTGATCCTGAAGCCCACCTACAAGTCCGGCTGGACGATTCCCGGTGGCGTCATGGAGGCCGACGGGGAGACACCCTGGGACGCGTGCCGCCGTGAGGTGGCAGAAGAATGCGGCCTCCACATTGACGCGAGCCACCCGGCCCGGCTGGCGTGCATGGACTTCCGCCGCCCCCGCATGGGCAAACCGGGCGGCATCCGGTACCTGTTCGACTGCGGCCCGTTCAGCGACGCCAACCTCGCCGGAATCGTGGTGCAGCCCGAAGAGATCGCCGAACATCGGATTGCGGACTTGCCCACGGCCCTGACGATGCTGAGGAAGCCCATCCGACTGCGGGTGCGGGCGGCGACCCGCAGCCGCGCGCTCTGCTATCTCGAAAACGGCAGGCCCGTACCAGGCGTCGTTCGTCGGCCTTGATCACGTTGCCGCGCTGGTCCACGGAGAGAGCCGGGGCGGAACGGTGCTCGCCACGAGATCCCGGTCTCAGGTCTTCGGAAAGCCGCTGGTGTCCAGATTCCTGCTGTCGAAGCCTGCTGGAAGCAGCTGCTCGGTGATCGCGCTCAGGTCGACCTTCTTGTCGATTTGCTTGGCCTGCAGGAACGCGTCGGCCAGGCCCTGCTCGGCCTTGGTGTCGGAGTCCCGGATCGGCAGGATGGTGCGGCCCGTCTCCTTGGCGACGCTCTCCTCGTCCGCCAGCGGGATGCCGCTCTCCTGGGAGAGCGCCTTCGCATAGTCGTCGGTGTGGGTGGTCGCGTACTGATACTCGAGAGCGATCCGGTAGAACACGTCGGTCAGCGCCGTTTTGCGAGCCGGGTCGCCGAGCGCCTTGTCCGAGGCGACGAAGTAGTTCGTCACCTGGTCGTTCGGCGGCAGGCCCGGCACCAGCACGCGGGCGCCGTTCTTCTCGGCCAGCGTGATCTGCGGCTCCCAGATCGCCCAGGCGTCGACCTTGCCGCTGTTGAAGGCGGCGGCGCCGGGAGCGGGGTCGAGGAAGTCCAGCTGCACGTCGTCCGGGGTCAGCCCGGCGTTCTTCAGCGTGAGCAGCGTCAGACCGTGCGCGGAACTGCCCTGTGGCACCGCGATCGTCTTGCCCTTGAGGTCCGCCGCTGTCTTGAGCGTGGAGTCCTTGGGAACGATGACGTCCTCTTGAGGGATGTTCGGATCCGCTGGCTCGTAGACACCGACGATCTTGAAGCCAAGGGTCTTCGCCGCGCCGGTGATCGGCGGGACGTCGCCGACATCGCCGATGTCCGCCGCACCGGTGACCAGAGCCTGGATGAGCGGCGGCCCGAACGTGAAGTGCGCGAACTTCACCTGGTACGGCGCGTCCTTGAATACATCGGTGATCCTGGACAGTGCCTCGACGCCCTCATTGCCGTTGTCGGCGATGGTGAACGTGTACTGCGACCACTCGGGGTGGTATTTGGCCTGCGAGATCTGGTCGAGGGTGAACTTGTGGCCCGGGGCGAGGCTCGTCACCGCCGGACCCTGTGCGGCGGGGGAGTTCGACGTACCGCCTGCGGCGGTCGAGCCCGTGCCGGGCGAGCCGCATGCGGCCAGTACCCCGACGAGTGCGGACGTGGCAGCGGTCGCGATGCGGAACGACTTCTTGCGTGACACGGATGTCCTCATGGTTTCTGTGCTGGGGGCTCGGACAAGCGGTGAGGTCGTGGTCGGAGCGGTCGCGCGGATCGGCGCGGTCCACCGGGTCTAGTGCTGGTTGGCCAGCCCGAGGTCGACGAGGAGCCCTGCCCGCAGTTCCTCGCGGGCCACGCTCGCGGCCCGGTCGTCGGCGCTGAGCGTCACCACGTGGGATGCGCCGATGCGCCCCTGGCTCATCACGAGGATCCGGTCGGCCATGGCGATCGCCTCGTCCACGTCGTGGGTGACCAGCAGCATCGCGGCGTGGTGCCTGCTACGCAGGTCGCGGATCAGATCGTGCATCCGCAGCCGGGTGATCGCGTCCAGCGCGGCGAACGGCTCGTCGAGCAGCACCAGTTCGGGCTCTGTGACGAGCGCCCGCGCGAGCGAGACGCGCTGCGCCTCGCCACCGGAGAGTTCCTTCGGCCACGCCCGCTCGCGTCCTGCCAGGCCGACTTCGGCCAACGTCGCACGCGCGCGCGGCTCGGCGTCCGGACCGTGCAGCCCGATCTGCACGTTGCGCAGTGCGCGCTGCCACGGCAGCAGCCGGTCGGCCTGGAACACGATCGCCCGCTTCTTCGGCACCTCGATGGTGCCGCTGTCAGGTTCGTCCAGGCCGGCGAGCAGCCGCAGCAACGTGCTCTTGCCGCATCCGGAAGGGCCGAGGAGGACGACCAGTTCCTCGTCCTGGATGACCAGGTCCAGTCGGTCGATGACGGCGCGCTCACCGAAGCGGCGGACGACCTGGATGGCGACCGCGTTCACCCGCCGGGTCGGCTGCTCGGCAAGGGTGGCGCTCATCGTGCCTCATAGCTGGGGCGCCACCGGAGGAACACCCGCTGCAGCGTGCGGACAAACTGATCCACGAGCAGACCGATCAGCGAGTAGATCACCAGGCCGACGAAGACCGGAAGTGTCTGCAGATAGGTCTGGCCGTTGCTGATGAGGAAGCCCAAACCCTGATCCGCATTGACCGTTTCGGCCGCGACGAGAGCCAGAACGCTGTACGCCAAGGAGAAGCGCAGGCCCGTGAAGAAGCCGGGCAGCGAACCCGGGAGGAGCACCCGGGTGATCAGCCGCGCGGTACCGGCGTCGTTCACCCGCGCCATCTCGACCAAGCGTTGGTCGACACCACGGATAGCCGCGAACAGATTCAGATACATCGGCACGAACGCCCCGAAAGCAATGATCAGCACCTTCGGGAGCTCGTCGATGCCGAACCACACGACGAATAGCGGCAACAGTGCCAGCAGCGGGATCGTGTTGAAGACCTGCACGATGCCGTTGAAAAGGTTCTCACCGGCACGCAGGAGGCCTGCCGACGTTCCCGTCACCGCACCGATCGAGGCACCGAGCAGGAATCCGAGAGCGGCACGCTGCAGCGAGATGGCGATGTCCGGTCCGAGTACACCCTGGTTCCACAGGTCGACCGCGTCGCCGACGATGGCCGACGGCGCCGGCGCGTCGTTCTGACCGATCCACCCGACGTTGGCGAGGATCTCCCAGACGATCAAGACGACTACCGGCGTGGTGTAGATGCCGAGTGGCCAGCTCACTCGCCTACGCCATTTGGTGATCGCGCCGGCGCGCCTGGTGTCGCGGGCGACGAACACCTCGCGGTCCGAGGCGGGGACTGACGACAAGGACGCGTCGTCGGGCCCACGTGGTGAGACCGGATCTCGTTGCGAGACCGGCGCGGTCGCTTCGATCATACTGCGGGCTCCAGGACACGCGAATAGCGTGCGGAATCACCCGCGAGCGCGCGGCTGCGGCGCCCGTCCGCCCCGACCGGGATGTCGCCTGCGACGGTGACCCGGTTGAGCCGCCGGGGCAGGTTGTCGTAGTTGTCGATCGCGTAGTGCTGCGTGATGCGGTTGTCGAAGATCACCAACTGGTTCGGCGACCACGCCCAGCGCAGGACGTTCTCCGGGCGCGTCACATACGACTGGAAGATCTTCGTCAGCGCGACGGACTCGCTCTTGGAAAGCCCCTGGATCTGCTGGACGAACCCGCCGATGAACAAGCCGCGCTCTCCGGTCAAAGGGTGGACGCGCACGACAGGGTGCTCCGTCTCGTACACCGTCGAAACGAACAGCTCATCCTGCTCGCGCTCGAGGTCCGTCCTGGTCTGCCTGGCGAATTCGCGGGCGTAGTCGTACCCGTTGCTGTGCACAGCCCAGAGCGAGTCGGCGAGATCGCGCAGCGGGTCGGGGAGATCCTCGTATGCGGCGGCCCCGTTCGCGAAGAGCGTCTCACCACCGTAGGGCGGAATCACGATGCTCCGCAGCGTGGACACCTGCGGTGGGTTGACGACAAAGGTGACGTCGGTGTGCCACTGGTTCGACTTGCCGTACTCGCTGTCGACGGGCAGGACGTAAGGAGCGCCGTCGATGCTCGGGATCGTCGGGTGTGCCGTGGTGAGTTCACCGAACCAGCGGGCCACCCGCTGCTGGCCCTCGTCGTTCAGGTCGACCTTGTCGAAGGCGAGCACCTTGTGCTCACTGAGGAGATCACGCAGTTCGGTAATCAGGTCTGGGTCGGTCGGCGCGCGGAAGTCGACACCATCGACGACGGCGCCGATACGGCTCGTCAGCTTACGAATCGTCAGGGACATCTGAAGTTCCTCCGGATGGCAAGGAGTTGCCAGTTGGCAGGGCTTTTTCGGTGTTCGCGATTTGTCGCAGGGTCTGATCCACCGGTCGCCACAAGACCGCACACAACGTGCGCCGTGGGGCCACCGGCGTTTCGGGACGTCGGCCTGCCGTTTCTGCGGCTCGATCAGAAAGCAGGTGCCGACACCGCATGTTGCGTTGCCGCAAACGCATCAGGGCGCCTACGCAGGAAGCACTCTGATCCGCCGACAACGCGGCAGCGGACGTTGCGGAGTCGGCACTAGCGACAGAGTGCGCTCGCCGACCGCCGAAGGTCGACATACCGACGGGCGAAGAAGAACCCTCGAACCATCGACATGCCGGAGTGAAACATCGCCCACCATGGTGGCGCCGCGGCGCTCACCGAGCGGCCGGGCGATGCGACGCAACGCATCGCGAGAGCGGACATGCAGATCATGTTGTGCGACGCGCAGAAGCGCCGCAACTTTCGGCGGTACTGAAATAAGTCGGTCGACATGAGCTGGCTCACGCAGCCCTCACGAAGCCGACGAGACCGGCACGACAGCACCGGGGTTCGTGTACAAGGCATCCAGCACCGCCGCGCCGCCCGCTGTCTCCAGCACCGTGTCGCTGAAGCTGCTCACCACCACCGTCTGGGCTGGATCGCCGATCATCACGCTGTTGGCCGCGAGGTGCTCCTGTAGCGCGGCGAGACATTCGGGCAGGTAGGCCACTCCGGGATCGACGATGAGGACCAGCTCGGGACTCAACAGGTCGACGATGGGCGCGATCGCACGACCGACGACTTCGGCCCGTTCCCGGAACAGCTCCCGCGCCACCGCGTTCCCGGCGACCGCCGCAGCCACCACGTCATCGATGTAGCGCCGGGTCGGTATGCCTACCTCGGCGGCGCGTCGCACCAGACGGCGGTCCGATACCGTCGCCTCCAGGCATCCGGACCGGCCGCAGCCACATGCCTGTCCGCCGAGAACGACGGGTAGGTGCGCGACGGCGCCCGCCCGCGAACGCGGCCCGTAGTTCACCTGCTCACCCATCGCGAAGGCCGCCTCCACGACGTTCCCGACGAACAACGCCAGGGTGCTCGCCCGCGAGCGCGGATCACCGAACAACTGCTCGGCGCGGATCAGCGAACGCGCATGCGAGTCGGCGACGACCGGTACGCCGAATCGACGCTGGAACGGCTCGGCGACCGAGACCTGCCGCCAACCCAGCATGCCGTGTTCGACGATCGTGCCGGACGACCGATCGACCCAGCCACCACTGGCCACGCCGACACCGAGCAACGGGCGCCGCCCCGCGTGCGTCGCCAGGATGGCGTCCAGGGCTTCTGTGCTGCGGTTCACGATCACCTCTGACGACGCCCCGTCGTGTAGCAGCTTGGTCGCACCCAACACCTTTCCGCGAATATCGAGAACAGCCACGGTGGCGTACTCGACCGCGAAGTGAATGCCGCCCACCACACCCACCGAAACATTCACATCCAGTGGCACAAACGGTCGGCCCATACCGTTGGCGGCGGTCTCCTGCGACAACTCGAGCAACAGTCCGCACGACAAGAGCTCACCCGCACGCGAGGTCACCGACGCGGGCGACAAACCGGTGGCCCGGGCGATGGCGCTGCGGGACAACGGCCCGCGGTCGAGCACGGCGCGAAGGACGAGCCCCGCGCTCGATGCGCGACGACTCGCGTCCGCGACGACGTCCGGTCCCGGGAGGCTTCGCGCCACCGTCGAACCGCGGCCCGCCACCATCGTCAACGCGGCTGGTTGCTGTGGATGCCTCTGCACTACCGGTGGCCGTGGTCGGGGGCGGCCGGGACACGGTGGGGAAGCCGGACAGTTATCGACATGACGATGCTCCGGAGGGTGCGCACGGACGGGACACGGGCGACGCGCGCCCATCCGCGGCCGACCGGCCGGGAGGCACTCACATCGCGGGCGGCGTCACCGACAGAGCGCGGCCTTGGTCCGGCAATAGTCGACGTG
>DASWUV010000223.1:0-42968 GCA_036401495.1 Pseudonocardia sp.
CCCGTAGCAGCGGGGAGTCCGCGCTCGGAGACCTCAGAACATGACAATCCTCGACATCGCGCCGATCAGCAGAACTACGAAGGCCACCCCGATCCCGGTCGTCGCCGCAGGCGTCGCTGGACACGCGCCGAGTGCACGTGGCTGATGCTCAGTCGCTCGCCGAGCTCCACGCGGGTATCAGCACTCCGCGCGTCAAGGCGAGGTGCCGTGCTGTGCGGCGACGGCGTTGAGGACGGTGTCGAGGAAGCCGGGGAAGCGGGCGTCGAGGTCCGCCCGACGCAAGGAGAGTTGGTTCTCGCGGCCGGAGGGGCGCTGGTTGATCACGCCGCTGTCGCGCAGCACTCTCCAGTGGTGGGTGAGGGTGGACTTGCCGACGCTGTTGTCACCGAGGATCGAACCGCAGGCCTGCTCCCCGCCGGGCGGGAGTGCTCCGAGTGCCTCGACGATGCGTAGCCGGATGGGATGTCCGAGAGCGACCAGGACGTCTTCGAGGACGATCTGGTCGCGATCCGGGTGACGTGCAGGCACGACTCCGATGATAGTTGAACGGTACGCGTACTTACGAGCCGAGCGTCGACTTTCTCGACCCGCCCCGGCCCGCGCTGACTACCGTGGCCCCGGCCGTCGGGCCTCGCCCGGTGCGGAGTCACCCGGCACGCGTGCTCTCGATCGCGGACGCGCCGTCCAGTTCGACCTTCCCGCCGTTGCGCTGCGACGGGTGCGCGTCCACGGAGGGGCGGTGGCGCGGCACGGCAAGGGTGACCAGCCCACCGACGATCATGGCGGCGCAGGCGACCAGCACGGCGACGAATCCGCCGTGGGCGGTGCCGACGCGCAGCGGCTCACCACTCAGGTCGGCGGTCCAGAGGTTCGCAATCGCGATCAGAGCCGCAAGGCCGATGGCGTTGCCGATGTTGAGTGTGGTCGAGGCCATGCCGTTGGCGACCCCTTGCTGCTCGTCGGCGACGCCTGTGCCCGCCGCGATCCACATGGCCGTCCAGACCATGCCCTGACCCAGCCCGGAAACGAGCAGCCCTGGCACAGCGAGGGCGAACACGGCGGTCGGTGTGAACGCGAGAAGCAGGACCGCGGTGCCCACGACACCGGTGCCGAACCCGAGCAGCAGGGTCGTCCTGCTGCTCAGCCGCGTTGTCAGCCGCTCGCCGAGCTGCGTTCCGGCGAGGATGGCCACCGAAGGAACCAGGAAGGCCAGGCCGGTCTGCAGGGCGTCGAGCCGGAAGACCTCCTGCAGCAGCAAGGTCAGGAAGTACGGCAGCGCACCGAAGGTGGCCATGTAGATGGCGGTGATGCTGACTCCGGTGACCAGGCTGCGATTGCGCAGCAATCCCGCCGGTACCAGCGGGTCGCTGCTGCGGGTCTCGATGAGGACGAACCCGGCCAGCAGCACCAGCGCTGCCGCCGCCGCAATGCCGACGGCCGGGGAGCCCCAACCGATCTCCGGTCCCTGGACCAGTGCGAAGACCGCCAGCGTGACACCAGCCGTCGAGGTCAACGCACCGGGCAGATCGAACCGGCGGCCCCGCTCGCGTCGCCCGTCCAAGGGCACGACGAACATCGCGGCGATCGCGACCAGCCCGGCCAGCGGGACGTTCACCAGGAAGACCGCAGGCCACCCCAGCGTCTGGGTCAGCACGCCACCCAGCACTGCCCCCACGGTCAGTCCGCTGGCCCCTGCGCCGCCCCACACCGCCACGGCCCGGTTGCGTTGCGGCCCTTCGGCGAACAGGGTGTTGACCAACGACAGCGTCGATGGCAGCAACAGCGCCCCGCCGATGCCCTGCACCGCCCGTGCGGCCAGGATCATCGCCGGAGTCGTCGCCAGACCACCGGCCAACGACGAGAGCGCGTACACGGCCAGCGCGAGGACGAACATCCGCCGCCGCCCGAGTATGTCCGCCGCGCGCCCGCCGAGGAGCAGGAAACCACCGGCAAACACGACATAGATGCTGACCACGGCCTGCAGGGTCTGCGCGCTGAACCCGAGATCAGAGCCGATCTCCGGCAACGCCACGAACACGATGTTGATGTCCAGGGAAAAAATCAGCTGGGCGGCGGCCAGGAGGACCAGAGACCAGCCCAGCCGAGCACTGCTCGATGACGCCGGACCCGTCGGGGACGAGGACATGCCGAACTCCTCAATCGAGTTACTGTACGTGTAGCAACGTACAATAGCTCGTGGGTCCGGCAACATAACGGCCCGCACACACCGCGGTGGGCTCACACACACTGCGGGACGTGTGTGTGAGCTATCGACGGTGTGTGTCGGCCTGCGCCGCTACACCTCGGTCGCTGCCGGGAACCGATCGGAGCGAATCGCCTTGACCAGCGCACGGTGGTCGCGCTCGTTCTGGTCGGCGTAGGCCCGCGCGAACGCACCGATCGCCCGGTCGAATGCAGGCCCTGCGCCGAGGTACGCCGCGATCGCGATGCGGTCCCCGGAACGGGCGTGGGCCCGCGCGAGCGTCCAGCCACACAGCTCGCCGTAGGCCCGCATCCCACTCGGGACCATCGTCTCGATCTCCGCGGACCCCTTCCAGTCGCGCAGCTGCCGCAGGTAGAAGTCGCGGACGCGGCCATCGAACCCCTGTACGCGCACCCATCCGAGGAAGATGTCGCTGACGGCCTGCATGAGGCGCTGGCCGACGACCACCCGCCGTCCGCAGTTCTCGTACTCGCTGCCCCCGACGAACTCCTCCAGAACCGACGGGCCTGCCTCCTTCGCCTGGAGGAACAGAGGATCGCGCACATCGTCGCCCAGGAGCAGCGCCATGTAGGCGCGGGTGCCGACACTGCCCACACCGACGACCTTGCGTGCGAAGTCGACAAGCCGGTACTGATCGAGCAGGGCCCGGCGTTCGGGTTCGAGGCTCGTCCGGTACGAGCTGAGGACCCCGCGCAGCCCCTCCTCGACCTGGGCCGGATCCCAGCCGTCGCCGACGACGTCCCCGATCGGCACGATGAGTGGCGGGTCCGCGATGATCCGCGGGTCGCCGTCCACCATCCCGGCGAATCGGCCGAGCGCGCCGAGGTTGTCCTTCGTCCGCGCCTTCGTCAGACTCTTGGAGAGCTTCTTGCGACCGGTCTTTCTCAGCTTCGAGGTGAGCCGCGCCTCCGCTTCGGACATCTCGGTGTGGGCGTACCAGACCTGCAGCACGGCCTGATCGGCGAAGTCGAGCATCGCCGTGCGGTACGCGGCGACCGCAGCGGAAACGATCTGGCGTGTCTCCTTCCCGGAGAACTCGTTGTCCCGCGCGGCGATCTCCAGGCTGGCCGCGAGGCGCTTCACATCCCACTCCCACGGACCGGGCAGCGTCTCGTCGAAGTCGTTGATGTCGAAAACGAGACGCCGCTCGGGAGACGCGAACACCCCGAAGTTCGCCAGATGCGCGTCACCGCAAATCTGTGCGGCCATTCCGGTGCGCGGAGTGGCGGCGAGGTCGCTCGCCATGACGAGCGCAGCACCGCGGAAGAACGTGAACGCGGAGACCGCCATCCGTCCGTAGCGGATCGGCAGCAGCTCCGGCACGCGCGCCGCCGCCTGGCTTTCCAGCAGTGCCAGCGGGTCTGGACGAGACGCGGTGGGCGCGAATTCCGCATGGCTCTCGCGGGGCACCTCACTACGGGCGGCCCGCCCGCGCGCCACCCGCTGTTCCCGGGTCGGGGTGGCTGCGGCGCCCCGCGGCCGCCCGCGGCCACGTCGGGCTTCGGTCGCCTGCATCGTCGTCCGCGTCATCGCCGTTCTCCTCGGTCGAGGTGGGCAGGAGCACCCGGGCAGGGCTTGCCGACCACGCGCCGCGCCACGGGCTCCAGCCGGAGTCCGGCATGCCACTGATCGGACTTCGGCTATGCCGGGATTCTGCGGACCAACGCCGCGCCGGACATCACCCTCGCCAGGCGATTGGGGCTACCTGGCACCGCGCGCGGGCGACGCGCCGCAACCTCCGAAGGGGCCATGCCCGATCAGCCCGCCGGTCGGTGATGACCGCCGAGATCGGTCAGGCGTTCAGGATGCGGCTCTTCTGCTGCTCGAACTCGGCCTCGCTGAGGACCCCCTGGCTCTTCAGCTCGCCCAGTTGCTTGAGTTGCGTCAGCGTGTTGTCCATGGACGTGCCGGACTGGGGCTCCGTCTCGGGCGGCTCCTGCTCGTCGTACTGCTGCTGATCGTTGCGGGCCCATCGACCCGCCTGCCGTCGCGACACGCGATTCGACACGGCGGTGGCTGTGCCCGCCACGACCGCCGTTCGTGCTATTCCTCGCAGGAGACCGGGCATGGTCGTCGTCCTCTCGTCATCGGGTTCGTAGGAGTCGCCGTCGGCGCCGACTCAGGCGTCGACGGTCTCGGCGGCGTCGAGGGAGTCGACCAGGGCCGCGACCGGGACACGGCCGCCCGCCACCCACTCGGCGCCGACGCGACGTAGCGCCGTCGCGAACGGGATTGCCCACAGGTTCTCGTACACGACGACCGCGGCCGCGCTGCCCGGCGCGATGACGGATGCTGCGTCGTCCATGTCCTCGGATCCGACAAGTCCGGAAGTGGCGCCCTCCAGAACCCGGATGTCCAGGTCACCGTCCCCGTCGAGGTCGGCGATCTGCACCCCGACCACCGAACCGTCGGCCTGCTTGCGCAGGAAGACGAGGTCGAGAATCCGAATCAACCCCCGGTCGACCAGGTCGACGATCCGGGGAAGAGCATCCCCGGTTCGGCGCCCGTCAGGGAACTCGACGACCAGGTAGTCGACAGGTCCCATCTCCTGCTCGTCGCTCATGTCGACTCCTTCGTGTATCGACGGGATGGCGCGTATGGATCGTCACCCCTGGCTGTTCCGCCGGAGTCACCTCCAGCGGATGAACGGGACTCTCAGGTGGGGGTGGTCGACAGGCCGACCACCGGCTCACCGTCGGAGACCTCGTGATCGTCGGAGTGGCGGCCGCGCCGCTTCTTTTTCTTGGGCGCCGTCGGGTCCGGCTCCTCGGCGCTGGCTCGCAGCAAGGCATCCGCCCACTTCGCCTGCGGGTCGATGTCCACCAGCAAGGCCTTGGCCAGCAACGTCAGCGGAATGGCCAGGATCGCTCCGAGCGGGCCGAGCAGCCACGCCCAGAACACCAGGGCGAGGAACGTCACCGTGACCGACAGCCCCACGGCGTCGCCGATGAAGCGCGGCTGGATGACCGACTGCACCACGAGGTTGATTCCGCAGTACACGACGATCACGATGATCATCAGCTGTGGTCCGCCGGTCAGCAGAGCAAGCAGCGCGGGCGGTATTACGCCGATGATGAACCCCACGTTGGGGATGTAGTTCGTGATGAACGACAGCAGCCCCCAGGTGATCGCCAGCGGGATGCCCATAAGGGCTAGCGCAATGGAGTCCAGCACCGCGACGATGCCGCCGAAGATGGTGGTGACCAGCAGGTACTGCCGAGTGCCCCAGGCAAAGTGCCTCAGCGCTTCACTGATCTGCGGGCGGTCGGCGGCGATCGACGCGAGCCGGTGGTGGTATCCCCCGGACTCGACGCTGACGAACAGCAGCAGCGCCAGAAGGAACACGAAGTTCGATGCCAGCCCCGCCACGCTGCCCAGTAACGCGCCGAGCACACCGGCGAGCTTGCCAAGGTCCAGCGAGCCTGCCGCCTGCTTCAGCTGCTCCGGGCCGACGCCGAGGGCGGCGAGCTTCGCCGTGGCCGACGCCACCAGACTGTCGGCCTTGGTCGCGTACTGCGGCAGTTCGGTGGCCAGCCTCGCCACCGAGAAGATGATCCCCAGCGCCAGCCCGAGCAAAATCGCGTAGACGAGCAGGATCACCACCAGGCCGCCCAACCAGGCAGGCCACCCGCGGCGCCGCATCCAGCCCTGCACGGGCGCCACGGCGATCACGATGATCAGCGCCATGAACGCTGGTCCGATGAGCCATGCCGTGGCTTGCAACCCGGCGACGACGATCACCGTTGCCGCCGCGCCGAGGAGGATTACCAGCCCGCGCGGCAGAGCCCCCGGCCGGGTCAACACCCCGGCCTGCGACGGGCGTGCCGCCGGAACGGCAGGAGATCCAGCGGCCGGGATGCTCATGCAGAAGACGCTAGGCGCGGTGCGCCCTCGCCACGTCACCCGCAACAGGCGATCGGCATCGGACGAGGCCCGATGAGGTCGGCCCAGGTTGATCAGCCGACCGGGTCGTGCCAGCTGTGCCCGTCGGGCAGCAGCGCGTCGGCCTCCTTCGGCCCCCAGCTGCCGCGCGCATAGGGGTGCACCGGCACGACGTCGTCGAGCACCGGATCGACGACCCGCCAAGCGGCCTCGACAGAGTCCTGCCGGGCGAACGGCAGCCGGTTCCCGTCCAGCGCGGCACCGATGAGCCGGTCGTAGGGCCGCATGTCCGAACCGGGTTCTTCGGCGAACGACAGTGCCTGCAGTTGCGGGATCCGGCCTGCGCCGGGTTTCTTCCCGGCGAGGTCGAGGGTCATCCGGGTCTCGGGCCAGACCCGGAACCGCAGCGCGTTGGTCATCGCCGGGTCGTCGACGTCGAAGATGTCCTGCGGCGGTCGGTGGAAGCGGATGCTGACCTCCGTCGCCGTCACGGGCATCGTCTTGCCTGCCCGGATGAGGATGGGGACGCCTGCCCAGCGCCACGAGTCCAGCGCGAGCCGGACCGCGACGTAGCTCTCGGTGGTCGAGACCGGATCGACGCCCGACACCTCACGGTAGCCGTCATATTGGCCGCGGACGGTGTCCGCGGGAGTCAGCGGGCGCAGCGCCTTGATCACCCGGGTCTTGGCGTCGAGCCATGAGTCGACGCCTTCCCCGGTGGGGGGGTCGGCCAGCACGCTGGCCAGCACCTGCAGCATGTGGTTCTGCACCACGTCACGGATCGCACCGGTGCGGTCGTAGAACCGGCCGCGGTCGGCGACGTCGAAGGCCTCGGCCATGGTGATCTGGATGTCGGCGACGTGGGTGCGGTTGAGCAGCGGCTCGAGGATGGAGTTGGCGAACCGGGCGACCAGCACGTTGTTCAGCGGGTCCAGCCCGAGCCAGTGGTCGACCCGGTAGACCGCGTCCTCGGGGAAGAACCGCTGCATCGTCTCGTTCAGCTGCTGCGCGCTTGCCAGGTCGGTCCCGAAAGGCTTCTCCACCATCACCCGGGCGCCATCGGCACGCCCGGCCTCGGAGATGCCTTGGGCGATGCGCGCGAACAGAACCGGGGGAACCTCCAGGTAGAACAGCGCCCGGGTGCCGTTGCCGATCTCGTTCGACATCGCGGTGTAGGTGGCCGGGTCGTCGAGGTCGCCGTCGACGTAGCGCAGCAGTCCGAGCATCCTCTTGGCTGCTGGGCTGTCCGGGTCCATGCTGTTGAGTTTCAGCGATGCGGCGGCGTAGTCCCGGAACTGGTCGAGACCCCAGCCGCTCTTGGCGACCCCGATCACCGGCACGTCCAGTACACCCCGGTCGACCAGTCCGACGAGCGCCGGGAACGTCTCCAGCTTGGCCAGGTCACCGGTCGCACCGAAGATGACCAGTGCGTCCACCCGGTCCGTTGCTGCTGTGTTGGTCATGTCAGCGTCATCTCCGGTCATCCGAGTCGTTCGATCAAGTGGTCGCCCACGCGCAGTGCGTTCGCGATGGCCGTGAGGGACGGGTTCACCGCGCCGATGCTGGGGAAGAAGCTGGTGTCGACGACGTAGAGGTTGTCGAGTTCGTGGGCCTTGCAGTTGACATCGAGGGCCGAGCTCGTGGGGTCGGTGCCGAACCGGACCGTGCCCGCCTGGTGCGCGGTGGCGCCGATCGGCATGCCCTTGTGCATGTAGATGCTGTGGTGCAGCAGATGGTGCGGGTGCATGCCCAGATCCCCGAGCCTGCGCTGCAGCTCATGGCGCAGGCGCTTGAGACCTTCGGTGTTGTTCTTCTCGTCCAGCGCCAGGTGGATGCCGCCATCGCGGTCGAGGGTGACGCGGCTGTCGGGCAGCGGGAGGTCCTCCCCACACAGCCAGAGGTCGACGGCGTGGTGCGCGAGCTCCTCGAACGGCATCTCCGGGGCGACGCGCCCGGCCCAGTGCGGGGCGTTGGCCCGGATCTGCTCGGCGTCGGATTTGCCGAGCATCTGCACGCCGCCGAGCGGATAGTCGAAGTCGTCGCTACCCAGGTACCAGTCGTTGAAGGCGAGGTTCTTCTGGAATCGGGTGGGGTTGGGGTCCTTGGACACGGCCATGAGGGCGAGGTTGTTGTGGCGCATGTAGTGGCGACCCACGACGCCGGAGCCGTTGGCCAGCCCGTTCGGGTGCCGGTCGTTCGCGGAGGCCAACAGCACGACCGCCGAGTTCACGGCGCCTGCCGCGACCACCACGATGTCGGCGCTGAACCGGCCCGTTGAGCCGTCGCCGAGCTCGGCCACCACGGCGGTGACGGTGCGGCCCGTGGGATCGGTCTCCAGGCGGCGCACGTGGGCGTCGGTGACCAGGTGGACGCCGTCGTGCTGCAGCGCGGGATCCACGCAGATCACCTGGGCGTCGGATTTGGCATCGACCAGGCACGGGAAGCCGTCCACGCGGTCGCAGCGGATGCAGGCGCTGGCGTGGGTGGCCATCCCGTGCTCGTCCTGGGTCATGTTCACCCCGATCGGCAGGTGGAACGGGTGCAGGCCCTGCTTCTCCAGGTCGTCGGACAGCTGCTGAATCCGTGGCTCGTGCTGCACCGGCGGGTTGCGGTACTGCTCGCCTGCGTGCCCTTCTGTGGGGTCCTCGCCGTGCAGGCCGTGGACCAGGTAGAGATGCTCGGCCTGGGTGTAGTACGGCTCGAAGTCCTCGTAGCTCAGCGGCCACGCCGGGGAGATGCCGCCGTGGTGACGCAGCTCGCCGAAGTCCTGCGGGCGCAGCCGGAACAGCGCCGCGCCGTAGAACTTGGTGTTGCCCCCGACGTAGTAGTTGACCTCTGGGGGAAACTCGTCGCCGTCGGCGTCGTACCAGAACTCCGGTGCCCGGTACTTGCCTTTGACGAAGACGGCGGTGGAGTCCCAGTTGTCCCGCTCACGGGGCAGATAGCCCCCGCGTTCGAGCAGCAGCACCCGCTTGCCCGTCGGGGCCAACCGGTGGGCGAGCGTGCCGCCGCCTGCTCCCGTCCCGATGATGATCACGTCGTAGTGCTGGTCGTCGGTCACGCTCATCCACCTCGTCTCGACTCACTGCCGCTCAGGTCACCTCGGGCCGGGCCCGTCGTCCTGGCCCTCGGGGCAGCGAGCTGCGCAGGCTGCCCATACGCATCGGCTTGCTCTGGTGGTTGCCGGGGTGGCGGCAGAGTCGACCCGTCGAGCGAGATGTGCGGGGCGATCTTGTCGTCGCCGCCCCACGCGATGCGCTGCGGAACCGACGACGCCTCGACGGTGGCAGCGTGGTCGCGGTCGAAGTAATCCCAGGCCCACGTCAGGAACGCGTCGGTCCTGCTGTGGGTGCCACTCAGGAGCATGGCGTGGACACCGAGCCACGCCGCGAAGGCGAGCGGACCCTCGACCTGGTGCCGATGCTTTCCGACCTCGGCGATGGCGGCGTTGCGGCCGATCATCGCCATGATGCCCTTGTCCTTGTACCTGAAGGGCTTCGCAGGCTTCTGCCGGAGCTCGCGCAAGATGTTCTCGGCCGCCCACCGGCCCGACTGCTGGGCCACCGACCCCAGCTGTGGCAACGTCGGCGCCTCCTCGTCACCGGAGGGGATGTTCGCGACGTCGCCTACGGCGTAGACACCGGGATGGCCGTCGACGGTCAGGTCGGGCCGGACGTTGAGCCGTCCGCCGCGACCGAGGACCGGCCCAACCGTCTGCGCGACTGCCGAGCCCGATTCCCCCCCGCCCCACACCACGGTTCGCGCCGGGATCGTGGTCTTGTCATCGAACTCGACCCTGTCGGCGTGCACGGCGGTGACGCCGACCTCGAGCTTGACCTCCGCACCGAACTCGGTGAGTTTCTCCAGGGCGTAGTGGTGCGCCTTGCTCGAGAACTGTCCCAGCAGCGTCGACGAGCGATCAACGATGGTGATCTTCCCGACGGGGTCGAGGCGGCCGGTGCTCTGCAGAGCCTGCATCAGTTCGGCCAAGGCACCCGTGGTCTCGACTCCGGTCGGGCCGCCACCCACGACCACGACGTCGAGCGCTCCTGGCGCATCCGAACCGCGCCCGGCGATGGCCTCTTCCAGCAGATGCTGCAGGTGCAAGCGCAGCCGTTCGGCGTCGGCCACCGAGTACAGCGGGAATGCGTGCTCGGCCGCCCCCGGCACACCGAAGAAGTTCGGCTGCGCCCCTGCCGCCATCACCAGGTGCGAGCCGGTCAGGGTCTGTCCGTCGGCCAACACCAGGCTGGGCGGGGAGAGCGTGACCGCGGACACGTGCGCGTTCACGAGGGTCACCGTCGGGTAGTCCGCGAAGATCCTCCGATGCGGCCGGGCGATGTCCTCTGCGGGCAGCTGTGAGCTCGCCACCTGGTAGAGCAACGGCTGGAACTGGTGGTAGTCGTTGCGGTCTACCAACACCACGTCGATCCCGTCATCGCCCAGCCTCTGCGCACAGGCGACCCCTGCCAGTCCACCGCCGAGGACGAGCACCCGAGCGCCCATCGGGTCGGCCCCGGTCATACCGACATCTCCTCGAGTCGATCGACGAGGATGATCCGGGCGGCGGCTTCGATGAGGGCGAGGTGGGAGAAGGCCTGGGGGAAGTTGCCGAGGTGGCGGGCGCGGTCGACTTCGAACTCCTCAGCGTAGAGCCCGAGGGGTGAGGCGACCCGCAGGAGGCGTTCCATGAGGTCGTTGGCCCGGCGCATTTCACCGACGATGGTGAGCGCGGACACCAGCCAGAAGCTGCAAATGAGGAAGGTGCCTTCTTTGCCTGCCAGGCCGTCGTCGGTCTCTTCGGTGACGTAGCGCAGCACGAAGCCGTTCTCGGACAGCTCCGAGGAAATGGCATTGACGGTGTTCTTCATCCGCTCGTCGGTCCCGGGGAGGAAGCCGAACAGCGCGGCCAGCAGCGTGGAAGCGTCGAGCGCGTCGGTGTCGTAATGCTGGCGCAGGACTCCACGGTCACTGACGCCGTGCGCGAGGATGTCGGCACGGATCTCCTCGGCGGTCTCGGCCCACCTCTGCTCGAGTGTCGGCTCACCGCGGATCGCGGCGAGTTTCGCGGCCCGGTCCAGGGCGACCCAGCCCATCAGTTTCGAGGAGACGTAGTGCTGGGGTTTCCCGCGGGCTTCCCAAATTCCCTGGTCCGGCTCACGCCAGGCCGCGATGGCGCCCTCTGCCTGGGACTGCACCAGCGGCCACAGGCGCCGTGGCAGGTGGCGGCTACGGCGGGTGTGCAGCAGGATCGAGTCCAGTACCGCCCCGAAGACGTCGTTTTGGCGTTGGTCGAACGCGCCGTTCCCGATCCGTACGGGACGCGCGCCCTCGTATCCGGACAGCTCGTCCCGGGTCGTCTCGGTGAGATCTCGCCTGCCGTCGATTCCGTACATGATCTGCAGGCAGCCGTCCTCGGTCAGCTCGACGTCGGCGACGAACTGCATGAACTCGTCGGCCTCCCAATCCAGCAGCAGGTAGTGCAGCGCCTGCAGCGTGAAAGTGGTGTCCCGCATCCACGTGTACCGGTAGTCCCAGTTGCGCTCGCCGCCTGGTGTTTCCGGCAGTGATGTAGTCAGCGCGGCGACGGTGGCGCCGGTGGGCATGTACGTCAGGCCCTTGACCGTGAGTGCTGATCGCTCGAGCGGGTGCCGCAGCGGGTGGTCGGGGATGCGCGCTCGGGCGAGCCAGTTGCGCCAGAACAGGACGGTCCTGTCGATGCGCGCGACGGCGTCGGCTACGTCGATGGGAGAGGCGAGTCCTTCGGCCCACGACAGTGCGCAGAAGGCCCGCTCGCCCTTCGCCAGCACGTGCCGGGCGCGGGCGGAGCTGCCCTCGATACCGATCGCCATGTCGGTGCTCAGCCGCACGGTCTGCCCGGCGCCTACGGCGTCGGCGGCATGGCCCGTGTCGTCGAGCAGTGTCCACCCGGCGGGTTCCCGGCCGTAATCGAACGCCGGTTCGCAGACCAACTCGATCTCGACGGATCCTTCAAGGCACTCCACCGTGCGGACGAGGAGGTGCTCGGCGTCCTCGTCGGCGGGTGGTCGGGTGTGCGGGGTGATCGTGTCGGGCCCCTGTCGTGGCCCCATCGTCAAGGCGTCGTGGACGAGGATCCAGCCGCCGGGCGTGTGCCAGGTAGTGGTCAACACGTGCGTGCCGGGCACATACGTCCGCGCCGTGGGCACGTTGATGCCGAAGGGCCCGAGCCGGAACGAGCCCGCCCCACGGTCAAGGAGGTTCCCGAACGCACTCGCGGAGTCGAAGGCAGGCAAGCACAGCCAGTCGACCGAACCGTCCGGCGCCACCAGCGCCCCGGTGTGGCAGTTCGACAGGAACGCGTAGTCGGCGATCGGCGGGAACGGCGATGTCGTGAGGCTCATGTGCCTGACTCCTTCAATCGTTTTCAGTTACCGAGAACGCTGCTTCAGCGCGTCCTCGGACAGGAGATCAGCGATGTCGTCGACACCCTCTTCGGGAAGGAGACCGCGCTGATCAAGGACGTAGAGCAGGACGAAACCCGGAAGCACGACAACGGCCGCCAGCGCCACCACGACCAGAACCGCGGTCAACGTGCCTGCCGGGGCGGCGGCCGCGGAGAACGTCAGGCCTTCCGGCAGCACGTATGGCCACTGCGCCACACCCCAGGCGACGATGGCGGCGACGACCGCGACCACGGCCAGGGCCCGGGCGCCACGCGCGGCGCCGCGAACGAGTAGCAGCAGCGCGCCTGCACCGCAGACGCCGCTCAGGATCGCCACCACCAGGGCGCGCGAGGTGAGACCGTCGAACAGGTATCTGGCGTCGGCGTGCAGCACGAACGCGCCCACGGTGGCGATCACGACCACCACGACGGCGGAGGCGACGGCACGGCGGCGGAAGTACTCGGCCATGTCCGTCTCATGGAGACCTCGGGCGTCCCACACGAGATAGACCGCAGCTAGATAGGCGGCTGCGGCGACGGCCAGGACTCCGCCTACCACGGAGGTCGGGTTGATCCAGCTCTCGACCGGATCCCCCGCCCGGCCGCCCGGCGGCACTCGCCCGGAGGCGATCCCGCCCGCGATCGCTCCCATGCAATACGGAACCAGCACCGAGGAAAGGGCGAACGCGGCCCCGAAGACGCGCCGGTTGCGCGTCCTGACAACCGCCTTGCGGAAGGCGAAGCTGACCCCGCGCAGCACGATGCCCAGGGCCGCGATCATCAGCGGAACGAACAGCGTCAGCGTGATCGAGGCGTACGCCTCGGGGAACGACGTCCACAGTATGACGAAGATGAAGATCAACCAGACATGGTTGGCTTCCCACACGGGCCCGATCGAGCCTTCGATGACAGCGCGCGGGCGTGCGCCGCGGTCCGCACCGCCCGCCGTCAGATCCCAGAACCCCGCCCCGAAATCGGCGCCTCCGAAGACGGAGTACGTGACTACCGCCAGCAGCAGCACCACGGCGACCGCGGCGCTCACCGGACCGCCTCCTGTGGCTCCGGAGCGGTCTCCTCAGGCGGCGCGCTCGGGGCGTAGGGAGCATCGTGCTCGACGAAGCCGCCAGCTCGACGGAACCGCCTACTCATGCCACGCAGGACGAGAATGGTTATTACGCCCACCGCGAGATACAGCAGGACGACCGCGCCGAAGGAGATCCAGACCCCGGTGTTGACGGTGACAGCGTCCTGGACCTTCATGATGTTGTAGACGATCCAGGGCTGGCGGCCGACCTCGGTCACGATCCAGCCGGCCTCCATGGTGATCACGGCCAGGACACCCGAGGCGGCTGCCGCCCGAAGGAACCACCTGCTCGCAGGCATCCTGCGCCGAATGATCCAGCTGAGGCCATACCACGCGGACAACAGGAACAGCAACGTTCCCAGTCCGACCATGGCGTCCCAGCCGAGGTGTACGACGTCGACCTGTTGGACGGTCGGCTCCGCGTCCGCGGGCACCGTGTTCAGACCCTGCACGACGGTCGAGCGCCCCGTGCTCGGGTCGCTCAGCCACGAGGCCAGCCCGGGAATCGGGATGCCGCCGCTGACCGTGCCGTTGTCGTTGAGCCTGCCCAGGAGCGTCTCGGGGACGTCGCTGCCGGTGACGGGCACGAGCTCGATCGCGGCGAACTTGACCGGCTGGTTGGTGTATACCCAGCGGGCCAGCGAGTCTCCCACACCCATTTGGATAGGGGTGGCGACCGCCGCGACACTGAACGCGATAACGAACCCCAGCCGGTGGTAGCGGTCCACACGCCCACGCAGCATGCCTGTGGCGTACACCGAGGCGACGAGGAATCCACCGACGAGATAGCCTGCGACGACCATGTGCGCCGCCTGGAGAGGCATGGCGTCGTTGAAGATCACCTTCACCGGGTCGACGGCGGTAACGGCGCCTTGGGCATTCAGCGTGAAGCCCGATGGCGCGTTCATCCACGCGTTCGCGGCGACCACCGACACACTTCCCAAGATCCCGGCCAGGACGATGGGTACACCGGTCCAGAAGTGCGCCCACGGCTTCAGCCTGCGCCAACCGAAGATATAGATCGAGACGAAGATCGCTTCAGTGAAGAAGAACAAGCCCTCGAAGGCGAAGGGCACCCCGAACGCCGCACCCCACTGGCCCATGAATCGCGGCCACAGCAGGCCGAACTCGAAACTCAACACCGTGCCGGTCACGGCGCCTACCGCGAACGTCACGGCCATGTACTTCGACCAGCGCTGAGCCAGCAGCAGAGCATCCCGGTCATCGTGCTTGACCGCCCGGTAGTTGGCGATCAAAGTCATAAACGCCCATGACACACCGAGTGGCACCAAGATGATGTGAAACATCAACGTGAACGCCATCTGCGCCCGGGCCCACGGAACCGGGTCCACCGCGGCGAACGCGGCCATTCCGTCGAACGTCACGAGCACGTCGACCACATCCTCCTATGTGCAAATGCCTCACCCGGATCGCCGACGAGGAAAACGCTGCACGGTCGTCCCCGTGCGGGCCGCCTGGCAAAAGGTGCTGCGCAGAGCCCGCCTCGTGGGCGCGCTCCGCTACGGTCGTCACCATCGCCCGGAATCGTTGGCCTGCGCATCACCCGCGAAGGAGGATTTTTACCTCCCGAAGGCAGCACGCGCGCACGGCCGCCCCGGGGTCGTACGCCGGAAGGGCTGGAACGCCGTGGCTTTTGTCGATCACCTACGCTCGGACGGCCTGGTCGTTCGTTGGGAGTCCCGCCGCCACCGCAAACACCTCACCGAAGCGTCAGGCAGCGGCTCGACGTGGTGGGCGCCGCATGCCCGGGGATGGTGGATAGCCGTTCTGTTCGCTGTCGGATCGCTGCTGTTCGCGCTCGGGGCGATGCCGGGCTATGCCGCCGCTGTCGGGGCTCGCTGGGACACGGTGACGTTCTTTGTCGGCTCGCTGTTCTTCACCGTGGCCGCCTTCCTCACCTATCGGGAGGCGGTCGACGCCGCGCCCCATGCGCAGAATCCACAGCGCAGGCGCTTCTTCGTCTACCAGCCGCGGCGGATCGACTGGTGGGCGACGGCGGTGCAACTCGTCGGAACGCTCTACTTCAACGTCAGCACCGCGGTCGGCATTCAGGTTGACCTTTCCGCGCAGACGGCACACGAGCACGTGTGGCGGCCCGACGCCATTGGCTCGATCTGTTTCCTGCTGGCCAGCGCACTGGCCTGGTTCGAAGTCTGCCATGGCTGGGTCGCCTGGCGACCCAGGGTGTGGTCGTGGTGGATAACGCTGATCAACCTGCTCGGATCCCTCGCTTTCGGAGTTTCTGCTGTCGCAGGCTATGTCCAACCGGCGACCGGTGAGCTGCGTAACGCCGAGCGGGCCAACCTGGGCACCCTGGTGGGCGCTGTGTGCTTCCTCGTCGGCGCACTATTGCTGCTGCCCGAACGCACCGAGGAGTCAGCCGATTCGCTCGGTGGCGATGACAACCGCGAGGTGGGCAGAGCACAGCAACCTTGAACGACCCACACCACCAGGTCCCGAGTCAGGTGTGGCTGAAGCCATGCGGTGCGATAGCATTCCGCGGCGGGTTGGCGGTCAGGTAGTCTGTCGCGCTCTGCAAAGCGGCGATCAGATCGTCGGCGAGGTCAAAACTGAAGCCCTCGCGAATCACCACGCGCATGATCGCCTCGTCGGTCGCGGCTTCAGGCATGGTGTAGGCGGGCACCTGCCAACCTTCAGTGCGCAGCCGCTCGGAGACGTCGAAGACCGTGTATGGCACGGTGTTCACGAGCCGGAACGAGAACACCGGGATGGCGCTGCCGTCGCTGACCAATTCGAACGGTCCGAGCGCCGCGACCCTGCCCGAGGCATGCACGGCCAGGTCGCGCAACGACTCCATCACCTTTCGGTAGCCGGAGTGGCCCAGTCGCAGGAAGTTGTAGTACTGCCCGATGATCTGGTTGCCGGGCCGGGAGAAGTTCAGCGTGAACGTCGGCATGTCCCCGCCCAGATAGTTCACGTGAAACACGAGGTCGGCAGGCAGGTCCGCCGTTTCGCGCCACACGACAAAGCCCATTCCCGGATACACCAGCCCGTACTTGTGTCCCGACACGTTGATCGACTTGACCATCGGCAAGCGGAAATCCCAGGCCAGGTCAGGATGTAGGAACGGCGCCACGAAACCGCCGCTGGCCGCATCCACGTGCACCGGCACCTGCCCACCGGTCGCCTCGTTGTGCGCGACCACCGCGTCGTGGATCTCCCGGATCGGTTCGAACTCACCGGTGTAGGTGGTGCCGAGGATCGCGACGACCCCGATGGTGTTCTCGTCGATACGTGACACGACCTCCTCCGGGCTGATCACATACCGTCCGTGCTGCACCGGGATGTAGCGGGGCTCGACGTCCCAATAGCGGCAGAACTTCTCCCATACCACCTGCACATTGGAGCCCAAGATCAGATTCGGCCGGTCCGTGGCCTTCCCGGCCGCCGCCCGGTGGGCCCGCCACCGCCACTTCAGCGCCATTCCCGCTAACATTACCGCTTCGCTCGACCCGATCGTCGAGGCGCCGACCGCGTTTCCATCCTCTGGGGCGTTGAACAGGTGAGCGACCATGTTCACACAGCGGCGCTCGATCTCGGCCGTCTGCGGGTACTCGTCCTTGTCGATCATGTTCTTGTCGAACGCCTCAGCCATGAGACGACCAGCCTCGGGTTCCATCCACGTCGTCACGAACGTGGCCAGGTTCAGCCGGGAGCTCCCGTCCAGCAGCAACTCGTCATGAATCAACCTGTAGACCGCCTCCGGCGCAGCGCCGCGTTCAGGGATCCGGTACTTCGGGATCGGCTCCAGATCCAACCGCTGGGTGTAGGCGGGAGCCAGGACAGCGTCCGCCTCCGGGTCCTTGCTCGAGACACTTTGATGAACCATCAAATTCTCCTCTGAAAACCGCGTTCTGTGACTCGGGAAAGGCGGTTGCCGAGAGCGCACTCGCAAGCTGCCTGCGCACCCTCGCTGCCGCCGTCCCGGCGGCCGCAGCGGCGGCGGCGGCGCACTAACGTGAGGTCGTCGACCGCTCACTGCGCGGGCTGTAGCTCTTCTGCTCGGTCTCGTGCCACGCCCCGGCCCCCGCGCCTGCGAACGCGCGGGCCTGTTCCCACTTCAGCCTCGCGAGCTCGTGGGGCGGCAGGTCCACCCGGCGATACCAGCGTCGGCCTGCGGCGATCACCGCGGCGCTGCCGACGGAGATCCCGGCGAGCCCCAAAAGGGCACCTATCGCCATCAGCGCGACCGCGGCGAGCACGGTTCCGCGATTGATGTCCTGCAGAGTCCAGTCGGTCCGGCGGCGGTCCATCCCACGCTCCCGTCGTAGAGGGGCGACACCACGTGGCGTCGCCCAGGAACCGTTCCAACAACAGGGTGGATATCGCATCACCCGGCAGGGATGACGGGCGGCCGTCGACTGCTCTATCAGCCAGGAGGACTCCATGGCCATGGCCATGGACACACGACCGGACGGGCAACCGTCCCGCCGGCGGATGTGGTCTCGGCGGTGGCCTCGTGACAGCCTGCCGCACTGCCCCGCGGGACGGCGGCTGCGATCTCCAACTCGGGACTCCACAAGAGAAGCCACAAGAGAAGCAGCATGAGGGTGAAGCCGAAGTACAGCCCCGTTATCCTCAGCAACTTGCGGCAGCGACGCTGCGGCGGCGGTCTCGGCGGCCGCAGCATCAGGGCGAGCATGGGGTCCTCGTCGGCAAGCGCTTGCTCGATCGACCGCAGCGCCTGCCGCTCCCGATCGCTGAGCAGCACCCGACGCGGCCTATCCACGACCTACTGCTCTGATTCGCTCGGAGGCCGCCTGCGCACATCGCGCCGACGAGCAGGAACACCCCACCCGGCTCATGAGGGCACGGGTTGCGCGGACACGAGCGTGAATCCGAGCGACTGCAGCTGTGCGATGATCCCGTGCAGGTGCGACTCGTCCAGCACATCGCCGTCGATGACGGTCTGTGGCAGGGCTTCGGTCACACACATCCCCGCGAACGCGGTCCGGGCATCGTCCGACAGGACGCCCTCCACACGGAACTCGTACCGGGTCGCACCCATCAGCCCTCATCTCGTCCCGCAGGACCGCATCGGCCGGCGTGCCGACGCGGCCGCACCGACACGCTTCACCCCGGCCCGCACTCGTACATCGCCCGACAAGGGTGAGCGCAGCCCCTATTGCCCTGCTCGCAGGCAAAGGGTTCGCGGAACCTCATGGCCCATGACCGTCCGCCCCTCGATGATCGGGTGGACCGACGCGCGCCGCCCCCGGCAGGTCACCCATTTCGCCACGCACCACGCCCAGTTCAGCGGCCGCGCGGCAGCCGACCTCGCACATCCCCGCCGCCAAGTGGACGTCATCCATTCGGGGTGATGCAGGCGGGCTCCCGCTGGTCGACGGTGGGCTCAGTCCGCGGCGACCCGGCCCGCGCCCGGCCACATCTCCCCCATGTCAGGCGTGTCCAGCCGATTGTCGCTCGCGGCGAGGCCTGAGCGGAGGTTGGCGAGAAGAGCCCTGCGAGGAGGTCGTCGGATGAGGTTTTCGTCATGAGTGCAACGTCCGAGCCCACATCATCACCGCCGTTCACGCAGAACCGAGAGTTCTGGTTGCTCATGGGGTATGCGGTCGCTCTCGGGGTGTTCGGCGCATTCGCCGGTCTGGTCTTCATGGGAGTGATCGGGTTCGCGGGCGGCTGGTATACAGATTCCAATCCGGGTTGGTTCGGCGGCCAGTGGTGGTGGGTGGCGGTCACCGCGGCAGCCGGTGTCATCGTGGGGCTGTTGCGGCGCGTGACGCGCTTGCCCGAGGACATCCCCGGGCTGGTCGCCGATCTGAAGGACGGGCATGTCGACCCGCGATTGGTGCCGGGGATCGTGGTGGTCTCGGCCGCGTCGCTCATCGGCGGCGCCAGCCTGGGCCCGGAAAAAGCCCTGGGCTCGATAGGCGGCGGTGCCGGTACCTGGATCGCCCAACGACGCAAGCTCAGCCAAGACGAGTCGCAGCTGTGCACCTGGTCCGGCTTCGGCGGCGCGTACGGCGGGCTATTCTCCAGCACGGTCATCGTGGTGATGTTCATCCTGGAGCTTGCTCGCCCCGGTGGTCGCCGGTTCGCCAAGGCCCTCGTCGGTGAGATCGTCGCATCGAGCGTCTCGTTCGGGATCTACTTCGCCATCGCCGGTGCCGTTTTCCTCGACGCCTATCAGGTGCCGCAGTACGAGTTCCAGGACTGGCAGCTGTTGGCGGGAATCCCGCTGGGCCTGCTCGCGGCCGCCGTCGTGACGTTGCTGGTGGTGCTCGTCCAAGGGGTGTCGCGGCTGTTCGAGCTGGTGAAGCTCCCGGGCATCGTGCGATCGACGGTGGGCGGTGTGGTGTTCGGGGTCATCGGCGTGGCCTTGCCGCTGACGATGTTCACTGGTAGCGATCAGCTCAAGACGGTGCTCGACGGTGCGGGGACCCTTGGCGTGGGGCTGCTCGTCGTCCTCGTGATCGCCAAGCAGCTCACGTTCGCGGTGAGTCAGGCGAGCGGATTCGTTGGCGGCCCGATCTTTCCTGCGCTGTTCATCGGAGGAACCGCCGGGGTCCTCGTGCACGAGGTGGTGCCCGGCGTGCCGCTGGGTCTGGCGTTCACCTGCCTACTCGCCGCTGTCCCGGGTTCGCTCGCAGCCGCGCCATTCTCGATGGTGCTGCTCGCGGCGTTCCTGACCCAGATCGGCGCCCTGCAGACCGCACCGATCCTGATCGCCGTCGTCACCGCGTTCCTCACGATGGAGGCGGTGAAGTACCTCGTCGCACGCCGCAAGCAGGCGCGCGTGACCCCGGAAGAACCAACAACACAGAACTGAAAGCCAACGCCCAGCATGTGCCGAGGATGGCGATGAGCGGCGGGCCTTGATCGCGGCACGGATCGGCGAACCGACAAGACCGCTGTGGAGGGTGTCGTGGTCAAGGACAATTCCCAGGACAGGGAGATGGAGGACAACGCATCATCTCCGCCCGAGAAGGGTCGCCACGGATCTGAACAGGCGCCCGAGAGCTACGTATGGCCTCTCGCTGCGCTCGTTCTGGTGATTCTCCCGCAGATTCTGGTGCCAACCGGTCTGCGGGAAGGGCCACCGCTGTACGTTCCCATCGTCGAGGGATTCGCGGCGCTGGTGCTCCTCGCGGTGGCTGCGAAGCCCGGTCCGGTCCCGGGAGGAGCCCGCCCGCTGATCCTGACCGTGTTCGCGGCGTTGATCGTGGCGAACACCGGGGCGGCGGTCCGGCTGGTCACGGTGGTGTTGCAAAGCACGCCCGCGGGTGGGACGGCACGGACCGTGACGCAACTCCTGGTCGGGGCGGCGATCGTGCTTGCCACCAACGTCGTCACCTTCGGGCTGCTCTACTGGCAGTTAGACGGCGGCGGCCCTGACGGGCGCCTGGTCCATTCCAAGCACTTCCCCGACTTCCAGTTCCCACAGACCCTCACGGAAGGATTGGGGCCTGCAAACTGGCAGCCACGGTTCCAGGACCATCTGTACGTGGCGTTCACCAGCGTGACGGCGTTCAGTCCCACGGACACCATGCCATTGACTCACCGCGCCAAGGGGCTCATGGCGATCCAGTCGTTGATATCTCTGTCTGTCATCGGGCTGGTCCTCTCCCGGGTGATCAATATCTTGCCACCGTAATTGGTGGAACCGGCAGATGTGAAGCCGGTGCGCTGCCGGCAGGCCGCCGTCCGGTTCTTCGCCGACGCTTTCACCTTCTTCGGGTGACGTTCAATCCGATACCGACACGGAGGGTGCGGGTGCGAAACCTTGTCGAGCCCGCCACCCAAGCCGTTGGAGGCAGTTATGCGAGATGCCGTGGGCTTCACCCGGGGCAGCTCTCCCGAGAGCACACGGGCCGCCCGGTTCGTCGCGGCGGCCCTGGGGTGCCTCGTCCTCGCGGGGTGCGCAGGCCAAAGCACGAGTCCGCCCGCCCCGACGCAGGCTGCTTCCAACCCGGTCCCGCCTACCTCTGCGACATACTCCCCCGGGCTGTGCTCGGCAGCAGCCGAATTCCAGACGGCAGCCAACGCCATCGTGTCTCTTGACGCCCGCAGTGTGGGAACAGGAGGCGTCAAGAAGGCCCTGCAAGATATGGCGACTGCTGCGAACAACCTGGCAGCTGCCGCCCGGGAACAGTTCGGCCCGCAGGTCGCGGAGCTCGACGATGCGGTCGCCTCGTTGAAGGGCACCATCGCGGGGCTCAACAGCCAAGATAGCGTGTCCGCGAATCTGGGTAAGATCGCTGCCTCGGTTGGCGTCGTCGAGCAGGCTGCTGAGCCGATCGTGGACAGCGTCCGGACGGGTTGCCCCGCCGTGCCGCGCGTCGAGACGCCACCTGCATCCTGAAGACGCTTTCGGCGGTGCGGGGAGTCGGGGTCCTTGCACCCGCCCGCGCTGAACCGGCGTGATGACGGTGTCCGCCAGCCGAATTGGTGATGATCAGCGGTGGGCGCTGCCTCTGCGGCGCGCCAGCAGGGTCATCGCCAGTCCGGCCACGAGGCCCCAGAACGCCGAGCCCAGCCCGAGGAAGCCGGTGCCTGCCGCCGTCACGACGAACGTGACGGCGGCGGCCTCACGACCATCCGGTGCGGCTACGGCCGAAGCAAGCGATCCGGCGAGCGCGCCCAGCAGCGCCAGACCGGCCACGGCTTCCAACAACACGGGTGGTGAAGCGGCCAGCACCGCGGCCGCGACGCCTGCGGAAAGGCCCAGCGCGGCCAGCCCGAGACCCGCGGTCACCGATGCGATCCACCGTCGCTCTGAAGGGCCCGCGTCGGGCCCGGCCGCGAGGGCCGCGCTGATCGCGGCGAGGTTGACCGCGTGCCCGCCGAACGGGGCACCGGCCAGCGTCGCCGCGCCGGTCGCGAGCAGGATCGGCCGCCACGGCGGCCGGAACCCGTACTGGGCCAGTACCGCCATACCCGTCACATTCTGCGACACCATCGTGACGACGAACAGCGGCAGCCCCAGCCCGACGAGCGTCGCCGGATCGAACAACGGCGCTGTCCACACCAGCGCAGGCGCAATCGCCACCCCGGTCGGCACCCCGCCGGTCAGCAGGATCCCGGCGACCGCGACGACCAGCGCGCAGGGAATGGCCCACGCCCTCGCGAAGCGCCCGACGACCGCCCAGACCACGATCACCGGGGCGGCCAAGAGCGGCACCTGCGCCAACGCGTGCACCGGCGCGAGGCACAGGGGCAGCAACACTCCGGCCAGCATGGCGCCCGCGATGTGGCCGGGGATAGCCGCGACGAGCCTGCCCAGCGGGCCGACCAGCCCAGCGACGACGACGAGCGCCCCGCACAGCAGGAACGCGCCGACCGCGGCCGGGAATCCCCCCGGCGCCGGGCCCGCCGTGACGAGCAGGGCCGCTCCGGGCGTCGACCAGGCAATGCTCACGGGCATCCGAAACCGCCACCCGAGCAGCACGGCGACGGCTCCGCTCGCCAGACTCACCACGAGCAGCCCGGACGCGGCCTGGTGCTCGTCGGCCCCCACCGCGCGGAGTCCGGTCAGCACGACGGTGAACGCGCCTGCGAACCCGACTACGGCGGTGACGAGCCCGGCCAGCACCGGTTGGACAACGCGTTCCACGACAGCTCCCGTCCGTTCCGCAAACGGAACGATGCGACGATAGCGGTGTGACGGAGCCAAGCGACATCGGGGCGCTGGACGACCCGGCGGGCGTGGGTCCGCGGGTGCGGGCTCTGCGCCGGGCGCGGGGCATGTCGCTGTCCGAACTCGCTCGCCGCGCGTCACTCGGCAAAGCGACCCTGTCGGGGCTCGAAGCAGGCATCCGCAACCCGACCCTCGACACACTCCATGCCGTCGCAGCGGCCCTCGGACTGCCGATCACCGCGGTGGTCGCGGACCAGGGGGAACCCACCCGGCTACGGGGCTCCGCCGTCGAGATCGAGGTGGTTCGCACCTTCACCGACGATCTCGTCACCTACGAGCTGTGCCGGATGCGGATTCCGGCCGGTTCGGCCCAGCAGTCGCCGCCGCACCTGACCGGCGTCACCGAGCACGCGATGGTCTTCGCGGGTGTGCTCGAGGCCGGACCCCTCCATGCCCCCGTCCGGGCTGCGGCAGGTGAGCACGCGGACTGGGCGGCCGACGTCCGGCACGGCTACGCCGCGATCGGCGACACGGACGTGCTGGCAAGCCTGGTGATCCGGAGCCCACGATCTTGATCTTCGGGCGCCCACCGGCGTCGACGGGAGGCGGCGCTTGATCAACGCATCTCGGGTGAAACCCCTGTCGTCGCGCGCGCGTGGCCCGGGGTTCGCCCGCCCGACATTCACTCGACACACAGTGGCGTCTGGTTCGCCCAATTCATCTGGTCGGTGGACGAAAGGTTGACCCGAAGCCGGGAACAGTGGGCGCCATGACATCGGCTCGCGCAGCCCAACCCTCTGGACAGCCCAGCCGCCGCCACCGGCTGCTCGCTGCGATCACGCTGCACCGCGGGGATCAGATCGACGAGGAAGAACTCACCAGCGCCATCCTCGGCACCGTCGTCGGCTTGTCGGCGATGGTCGCGGCCGGAGCGTACGGCCCGCTCGGCGAGGTGGAGGTGACCGTGCTGGTCACCGTCGCGATCTACTGGGCCGCCGACTGCTACGCGCGGCTGCTCGCCGCGCACGGCGCCGGCAAGCGGCCGAAAGTGGGCACCGTCTTGCGGCGGGAATGGCCGATGGTGGAGGCGGCCTACATCCCGCTCGTCGTGCTCCTGATCGTCGGGCTGGCCACCGGGAACCTGCGGGTCGGGATCTTCGCAGCGCTCGGCGTGGGGACCGTGGTGCTCGGCGCATTGGGATTTTTTGCCGCACGCGGAGCGGGAGGCAGCAAGGCGACGGCGGTGAGATGGTCGCTGGTCAGCGCAGGCCTGGGTGTCGTCGTGATTGTGCTCAAGCTGTTGCTGCATTGACTCACCCTCTGGCCCGGCGGGGCCCGGCCTCCCCGCGCCCGATCTCGACAGCGCCGACAACAGCGCCGACAAACGCCTTGACCACGAGGCCGAGGACGAGCAGGTCGGCATCGAGGCCAAGAATCCGCGTGAGTCAGGCGAGCGCCTTGGCCTTGAGGGATTCGTACTCGGGCTGCGTGAGGGCTCCCGAATCAAGCAGCGCCTTCGCATCTGCTATCTGCTCGGCCGGGCCCTGGGAAGTGCGGGCAACCTCTTGGATGTACCTCTCCTGCTCGGCCTGCCGCTGCGCAATGGCCGTCCTCTGCCGCTCGGTCATGCTCCGACCCCGGGCAATGAGGTATATCAGTGCGCCCACCCACGGCACGAAGATGAGCAGGATCGCCCAACCGGCCTTCGCCCAACCGCTGAGCGAGCTGTCGCCGAACATGTCGAACAGGCACCGGAACCACGCCATCAAAGCGGCGATCCAGATGAAGAACCAGAAGCTCCACAGGAGAACCTCCCCGAAGTTGGTGGTGATCGCGTCCATGGTCATTCCTTTCGGCACCGACCCACGCACCGTCTGATGAGCGGTGCGTCTCCACGTCCCGACCGGGAAGGTCCTGGTCCGGAAAGAGGTATGTACATTCACCATCCGACGTCTGCTTCCCGAATCACCCGGCACGGGCGAAACCGGGGACAGCAGGGGTCGATCCCGGGGTGTGGGTCACAGCTTGAGGAACCGCGCTCGGCGGACGGCTTCGCGCCGTCCACCGACGCCCAGCTTGCGGTAGAGCGCCCGCTGGTGGGTCTTCACGGTGCTCAGCGACACGTACAGCTCGGCGGCGATCTCCGGGTTGGACAGCGTGCTGGCCAAGTACCGCAGCACGGTCCGCTCGCGCTCGGTGAGCGGATCGATGAGCGGCCGGAGTTCGGTGTCGGCGTAGGACGCGCCGGACATCCGGTCGAGCAGGTCGAGCGCGAACCCCGGCACGGCGCTCCCGCGCTCGGTCCGCCGCTCGAGCACGGGCCGTAGCAGATCCCCCTCAGTCAAGAATGGACGGCGCAGCAGCCCGGACACAGCGTCGGTCAGAGCGTCCTCGATATGGTCGATCGCCCGGTCCTCATCACCGGCCGCGGTGGCGAGCAGGGCGTCGAGCACCGCAACGGTGACCCGGCCGCGCATGTGGCTAGCCGGGCCTGCGCTCGCCCGAGCCTCCGTAGCGGCCCCGAGGTCGTCGAGCAACAGGTGCACTCGTGCCGCGCCGATCACGGCTTCGGTGGTGGTGGCTCGCCCCATCCGCTCCAGCAGCGCGAGGGCTGCCGCGCCGTCGCCCGTCCGAGCAAGGAGGGTCGCCTCGGTGACCATCCAGCGTTCCCGTAGACCCGATGGCGGGCGCCAACCCGCGCGGTCGCCCTGGGCCCGCAGGCCCGCGAGGGCCGCCTCAAGGTCGCCGGAGGTCTCGTGGCGCGCCGCGAGGACGATCGCGGCGGCCAGCACGACGTGCGGCTCCGGCGTCATAGCCGCTACGTCCGCAATGTGCCCGAACCACTCGTCGGCGTCGTTCGCCTCGCCGCGGTCGACGAAGACGTTCGCCATCGCCAGGTAGGCGCCTACTGCCTGCACGGCCGTCCCGAGCCCGGCGGCAGCGGCGGTCGCGATGACGCGTCGCGCCGCCGCTTCCGCCTGCCCCAGCTCACCCTGCTCGCACAGGAGCAAGGAGTGGTAGCCCATGGCGTTGAGCTGCGGAATCACGACGGTGTCGAAGTTGACGTCGATCGCCGCGGTGAGGTCGCGGTCAGCTGCCGGCAAGTCCCCTGCCCACAGCGCGGCCGTCCCACAGTTGTTGGCCACGACAACCGGAACGACCTCAGCCCCCTCCATTCCGAGCGCGGCCAGCGAGCCCGGCACGACCGACATAGAGCGATATACGGCTACTGCCGCCTCCCAATCGCCTGCGATCCGGGCGAGACCGGACGCGCTCAGATCGAGCAGCACAGCGGCGCGTCCGGACCGGGCTGCTGAGACAGTGCCGTCCGCCGCCCGACCGAGTTCGATCAACGTCGCCACCTCGGCGTCCGATCCGAGCGAGACGCGGGCGAGCGCCAACGCGCCCGCGAGCGCCGGATGTTCGCTCAGCGCGGTATGAGGGACTTTGACCAGCACGCGTTCCAGCGCCCGGCCACGGCCTGCTCCAATGAGCTTGAGGGCGTGCGTTCCGGCCAGGTCGGCGGCCAGTGGCCACAGTCCGCCGACGACCGCCAAGCGGATGGCGTCCAGCGGCATGCCGTTGACACGGAACCACTCTGCCGCCCGCCGGTGCAGGTCCCGTCGGCTGCGTTGCGCCGCGGGCCGAGCCCTGATGATGTCGAAGATCAGTCGGTGGAGCCGGTACCAGCGGCCGGGTCTGCCCACCGCGTGCACGAACAGGTGCGACGCCGCGAGGTCGGCAAGTACTTGCTCACCGTCCCGGCGCCCGGTAAGGGCATCGGCGAGACTGGCGGACACGAGGTCGACGACGCTGATGGTCGCCAAGAAAGCGACAAGCTCGGGTGACTGCCGGTCGAGCACCTCGGTCAGCAGATAGCCCGCTACGCTGTGGTCCTCGCCGCTGAACGCCTCGACGGCCGCAGCCACGTCGGCGACGCCCTTCAAGTGGATGGCGGCCAGCCGCAAACCTGCAGGCCAGCCCTCGGTCCGCCGCACCAGCCGGTCGAGCTGCCAGCCCGTCAGGGCGAGGCCCAACCGCGTGTACAGCTCGGCGGCCTCGTCGGTCCGGAAGGCGAGGTCCGCCGTCCGCACATCCGCCACCAGCCCGGCCAGGCGAAGGCGTGACAACGGCCAGGGTGGGTCTCGCCGCGTCGTCACGAGCAGCGCCAGGGTCGGCGGTGGCCGCTCCATGAGTCTTACCAGCCCCATGTGCACGTCACGCGACCGGATCTCGTGCAGGTTGTCCAGGACGAGGGCGATCGGACCAGGCGCGAGGCGGAGCGCGGCCGCCATCACGCGCGGCAGGTCGTCCGCAGCGACGGCCTCCGCGGTGACCCGACGCAACGCTTCGGCCACCTGGGCATCGACCGCAGGTATCAGGGCAGTCGCCACCGCGCACCAGAAGGCGTGCGGGTCGTCGTCGGCCTCGTCGAGGGTCACCCACGCAGCGGTTTGGCTTGCCCGCGCCGCGAGCCACGACGCCGCGAAGATCGTCTTGCCCCAACCGGCGGTCGCCGCGACCAGGGTCATCGGAACAGCCGACTGTCCGGTGGCTGGCGGGTGCAGACGTGGCCGGTGGACGGCGTTGGCCACCAACGGCGGCGAGAACTTCTCGGCCGGGTAAGCGGAGCCGGGGCCACCCACCTCAAGCGCCCTTCATCGACATCGGCGATCGGCTGAGCCCTGCTTGCTTCCGGTCCTGGGCGTATGGTTGCGACCCCCACCAGAACGCGAACCCCGCGGCCACACCCATCACGGCCACGGTCGTGAGCGCAGCGGTAAGACCCCACCGGTCCGCGAGCACGCCCGTGACAACAGGACCGACGGCGAGCCCCAGCAGATTCTGAACCAGGGCCAATACCGCGATTGCCGTCGCGTGCACGCTCGACCGGACGACATCGAGAACCACCGCGGCCACCGGACCGATCGCAGTGGTTGCCGTCGCACCCCCGAGGAGGACGAGCACCATCTGGGTTACGCCGGGTGCCGCTAAGCCGAAGGCGCTGCCGAGCGTCGCCGTTGTCAACACCGCGCCCACCGCGGGCACGAGCAGCCGATACCGCACGTCACGACGGGCAAGCCGGTCAGCAAGATGTCCTGCCGTCACCGTCCCGACGGCTCCGGCCAGAACCACGATCGACGCCATGACCCCTGCATGGGCAGGCGATAGGCCGTATGCGCGCTCCAGGTGCGTGGGCAGCCAGGTGTAGAGCGTAGAAACGACGACGAGGAGGAACGCACCGCCCAGCATCGCGCCGAGGGCCGACCTCCTGTGCAGGAGTGCTGCCACCGCCACTCGCCCTCGCGACCGCTCCGGGACAGAACGGTAGTCGCGCAGACGCAACGCCAGAAGCGCCAGCACCAGCCCGGGAAGGGCGACGACGAGGAACGCAGGCCGCCATCCCCATTGGGCGGCGACCAGACTGCCGACGACCGAGCCGGTGACGACGCCCAGCGGCGCACCCATCTGAAAGATGCCAAGGACGGTCGCTCGTCGCTCAAGCGGATACGTCGCTCCCAGCAACGCGGATCCCGCAGGCCCGAAACCCGCCTCGCCGACGCCGACACCAACTCGCGCCGCGAGCAGCGCGACGTAGCCGGGCGTGAGAGCGCACGCGGCCGTCGCAATGCTCCACACCGCACCCATGACCGCGATCGCACGCACCCGACTCCAGCGGTCGACGACCAACGCGGCCGGGAGCGCGCCGAGGGCGATGACCACCGAGACCGCGGAGACCAGCGCGCCCAGCTGCGCCTCCGACGCAGCAAACTCCACTCGAAGATAGGGGAAAGCGGCGACGACGACCTGGCGATCAGCGAAGTCGAGCACGAGAAGCGCACACAGCAAGGCCAGCGCCGAACGCGGCGCGAACGCGCCTCGAGCATCGCCGTTCAGACCATCGACGATCGACCCCGAATGAGTGCGCGCCTGATTGACCGGATCAACTGGTCCTACCACGAGTGGTGGCTAGCGACGGCGCACGATCCGCAGCCCGCCCCGCCCCGCGTGTCGTCCACTACGACGGGCAGTCTCCCCTTGAGAATCGACATTGCGTCACACCTCTCTGCGGGTCTAGAGTGCCGCCGCTGATGCACCGGTCAGTGCCTCGACCTCTTCCGCAGCCACGAGCCCCACCGTAGCCAGGTCAAGCGAGTTCACAAACACAGATATCAGCCGCCCCTCCCGCTGCAGAGTCCTCCGGGATGTCAGCCGGCGCGTCGTTACGCTCCTCCTCCGTCTTCCCCGACCACCGAAGGCTGCTCCTGGCGGAGCTCCGCGGCACCACCCGACGCGGATGAGTCCAGGGCGCACGCTCGGACGTCGGTCCCGTCGGCGGCAGTTCCGGCCATCGGGGCAACGTGGTGCGGCCCGCGGACATCCTCGGCGTGCACGGGAGGTATCAAGGGCAGTCGGCGCACCGAGATCAGCCCAAGCCCCATCCCGCTGCATCGTCGAAGAAGCTCGTGCAGGTCCGTCCCGTCGTCACATTCGGCGCAGATGGATGTCTGCGAGCGCACCGTTGCCACCCGCATGCCGGGGAAGGCCCCCTGTGCGCGGTCGGACAGCCTGCCCGCGACCCGCAGCTCGTATCTTCTGCCCGTCATCGGCCGCCTCCACCTGCGAATCGTTGTAGCGGCCCACTCTGAACCCATGCGAGCACGGGAACCTCGCCTATCAGGGATGAAGGTCGTCCGTTTCGCTGCTTCCTGGGCCGCAGTGGTGGTCACCATGCGGCGGAAAAGGGGTGTCGATGCGACGCCGGCAGCGGGCTACGGCCTGCGGTCGGGAATCCTGCGCAGCCCGACCAGCACCACACCCAGCTGTTCGAGACGCGCGATGATCCCGTGCAGCGCGGCCTGGTCGACCACGACGCCCTGAAGCTCGGTCTCCGATTCCACAGCAGCGGGCCAGAGCGGTTGCAACGCCGCGAGGATGTCAGGGCTGATGCGCCCCCGGACCCGGAACGAATACTCGTCGTTCACAAACGCCTCCACGGTTGAGCCATACGCACAGAGGCGATCCTCGGGGAGGCCAGGATGAGTCCGGACCGTCCGCAGGAGACGAGCCCGGGAATCATGCCAACCTGATCTTATTCGCCTGGATCTGGCTGTTGATGTCGACAGTTGATTTCCATTTGGGCAATACCTTCCCGGGTGTGGCGTGGCTCCCGCACCCACGGATCACCCCCGCGGGGCGAGAGGCTCGGGAGCATCCGATCACTCATCCGCGCGGGGTGAGCGCGCTACTCGGTCACATCGGGTCCCCGTCGAGATGCTGTCTCAACAAGCAGGCGCTTGCGGCGTGGCCCGGGACGCCTGCGCAGGATCGGGCGGCGCAAACACTGTGATCACCCTGCTCAGGCGATGTGCCACCGAGGGTGCGCACACACGATTGACGTGGGGACGGACCGCTGCGCCGAAGAGGAGCTTCGATGAGCCATCAGTCGGCGACACGAGAGGTTGTCTCACCGCGGGCCTGCGGCGCCATCACGCTCGCGGATCGGATGTCGGCAATCACCGCGGCCTTGCGGACACGCATCGTCGCCGTCGGGCGCGGGTCGGGTCGGTAGCAGTCGCATGCGTGGAGCTTGGGTCCTACTGCCGGCCGTGCTCCTTCTCGGGAGCGGCGCGTGCGGCCAGGTGCAGCACGCTGGGTCCGGTGAGCTCCTGCCCGTGACCAAGGGTTACCTGACAGTGGCCACCGAGCTGCCTGCGCCAGGGTTCTGGGAGGGGGACGACCCGGCGACGATCCACGGTGGGTTCGAGTGGGGTCTGGCCAAGGCGTTGGCGGATGAGCTGGGGCTCGATCTCGCTGTGCGTGCGGTCTCGTTCGCCGACATCACTGCAGGCAGGCTGCACGGCGCCGACCTCGCGCTGGCCCAGGTAAACGCCACCGACGAGCGAGGCGCAGTCGCCGAGCTCACCGTGCCGTACTACCAGACGTCGCCCGCCGCGCTAGCGCGGCCCGGCACCGAGAGTGACCTCGCGGATCTCGCCACCGTAAGAAAGCAGCATTGGGTGGTGCAGGAGGGCACCACGCTCGAAACCTACCTCGACGACGTCGTGCGCCCCACCGAGAAGCCGGTCGTGCTCGCCACCACCGATGCGGTCGTGCGGGCCGTCGTCGACGGCCACGCTGACGTGGCGTTGCTCGACTTTCCGACGGCCCTGACAGTGGCCGCCCGTGAAGGCTTGTCCGTCCCGGCGCGGTTCGAGCACGTCGAGCCGATCGTCGGGGTCCTGCCTGCCGGTTCCGGCAACGTGCAGGGCGTTAACGAGAAACTGCAGCGGCTGATGGCGAACGGCACGGTTGACAGGTTGCGCGAGAAGTGGCTCGACCCCGTGTTCGCCGTCGATCCCGACCGTGTTCCCGTCATCATCGCTGAAGAATGATGAGCTGAGGGAGGCTCTGTGAACCTGGTTCATCTGACCCCGCCACACGGCACCGTGTGGGAGCTGCTGATCGCGGCGGCGGTCGTGCTGGTGGGGCCGCTGGTGATGGAGCGGTTCCGGATCCCGGGGCTTATCGGGCTGCTCGTCGGCGGGATGGTCATCGGACCGCATGTGCTCGGCATCGTCCCGCCCAGTGGTGGGATCGTAAAGGACCTCGGTGCCGTCGGCCTCGTCTACCTCATGTTCATGGCAGGCCTCGAACTGGATCTGGCCGTGTTCGCCCAGCACCGCAACCGCGCAATCGTCTTCGCGATTGTCACCTTCGCGTTCCCGTTCGCCTTCGGGATCACGGCTGGGCTCGGTGCGAGCATGGGCACGGCGGCCGCCGTACTGCTGGGGTCACTGCTCGCCTCCCACACGCTCATCACCTACCCGCAGATCAAGCGGATGGGTCTGGCGGCGAAGCCTGCGGTTGCAATCGCGGTCGGAGCCACGGTGCTCACCGACACCATCGCCCTGGTCGTGCTGGCGGTGGTGTCGGGGCAGGCAACTTCCGACGTGAGCGGGGGCGAGCTCGCCGTACAAGTCGGCCTCGGCCTCGCAGTGCTCGGGATCTTCTGTTTCGTCCTGCTCCCGCCGCTGACCCGCTTTTGGTTCGCCACCTTCGGCAGGCAGCAGACCCTCCGCTACACCTACGCGCTCGGCGTCCTCCTCGCAGGCGCGACAGTCGCCGAGGTCGTACACATCGAGCCAATTGTGGGGGCCTTCTTCACGGGGCTCGCCCTCAACCGGCTGGTCCCCAACGAGGGCGAGTTCATGGAGCGCATCGAGTTCTTCGGCTCGGCGCTCCTGATCCCGATCTTCCTCGTCTCTGTCGGCACCGTCATCGACCCGGCTGTCGTCATCGACCCCGCCACGCTCGGCCTGGCCGGCCTGTTCATCGTGGCCTGCCTGGGCGGGAAGTACCTCGCCGCCGCAGTGTGCAAGCCCGCCTACCACTTCTCCTGGGCCGAGGTCGGCGTGATGTTCTCACTCTCGGCCTCGCAGACGGCGGCGACGTTGGCCGCGACCTTCGTCGGCCTCGACATCGGGCTGTTCGACTTGAGTGTCGTCAACGCGGTCATGATCCTTATTCTCGTGAGCCTGCTGGCGGCGTCGCTGGCCGCGAAACAGTTCGGCCCACGCGTCTCACCCCCACCGGTGGACCTCGGTCGCCTCGGCCGCGACGTCCTCGTGCCGGTCTCGACGACCGAGCCGGTCAGCGCAGCAGTACGCCTGGCCGCCCGGCTGGCCACAGCCGACGGTGGGCTGGTCCGCCCACTCGTCGTCGTGACGCCAGGGACCGAGCCTCCCCGCCTCGACGAGCTGGAGCACGCAGGCCAGGCCATCGGCGCGCTCGGCCTCGAAGCCCCCATCGACGTTCGGCACGACGAGACGGAGGCAGGAGGCGTGGCTCACGCGGCCCGGTCGCATAACAGCTCGGTCGCGCTGGTGACCGCCACCGAGAGAGCATGGCTGCCGACGTCGAGCACGGCCACGAGTGAACTGGTCGAGGCGTGCCCCTCCCCCGTGGTGCTCGTGCGCCCCGGCGGCGGCGAGCTTGACCGGATCGTGCTCGCCCTCGGCTCGGCGCAGGCTGCGCGCCCGGGCCCCGCCGCCCACCTGGCCGTGGCGCTCGCCGGTCGCCTGCGGGCGAGTGGTCTCGACCTCGTCGTGATCACAGCAACGGCGCCGCCTGCCGATCTGTTGACGCCGCTGCAAACACCGATCATCGAGGTCGTCGACCCGATCGAATGGGCAGCCCAGGCGCTGCCGACAGACGTGGTCATCGTTCCGGGGGGCCGCAACGGCAGCGCGGCGACCGCTCGCACGGTCACCGCCCTGGAGGCGCGGGGGGCCACGATCCTCGCGATCGCCGATCGGAACGCCCTGTCCTTGGCGACCAGCGCTGCAGACAACTTAGGGGTTGTCACCGCCTGAGTGCAGCAACCTCCCGATCTGGGCCCGGCTGGTGACGGCCTAACCACATAAAGGTCGCATTCTGACCGACCGGCACGCTCGGCATCATCGTCACGTGCCGGAACGAAAGGTGCGCCGGGTCCAACCGCGCTTCATACTGGCGAGGGCGGCGGGCCCAAGAAGGTCGGATGGTCTGCGCCTTGTAGGTCGACCTGGCCCGCGACTGGCCAGGTCGACCTACGTCCGGTCGCCGGACTTGCGGCCTACCGGACCCCGCGTCGGCCGTAGGTCCCCGCGACGATGGCGACACCGATGGCGGCGATGATGATCTGGATGAGCAGCAGGATCCAGGGGATGCCGCCGTTCGAGTTGCCGTAGCCGAGCGCTCCGGCGATGAAGCTGCCGATGAACGCGGCCACGATACCGATCAGGATCGTGAGCCAGATCGGAATGTTTTGCTTGCCCGGTACGACGAGGCGCCCGAGTGCGCCGATGATCGCGCCGATGATGATGGCGGAAATGATTCCCGTGACGGTCATGAGGTGCTCCCTGTAGGTCGGATTCGGGGGTGTACCCGAACGAGCCGTCGGCCAAGCGCACGCCACGGCCGGCTGCGCCACTACCCCACGACCCGGGGGAGATGCCAGCCCAGTGTCATGCTCAACAGCGAGATCGCCAGACAGCTCGCGACGCCGAAGGTCGCGGCGGCCCCGCGCGATACCCCCCACCGCAGCGCAACCACCGTCACACCGGCTCCACAGAGGGCGGCAACCGCACTGACGTCACTCCGTAGCACCGCGGGCACCGCGCCGAGCAACACATCACGGATGAGGCCACCCCCCACAGCGCTCATCGCGCCGAGCAGCACAGCGGCCAACGACCGCATCCGGCAATCGAGGGCTTTCATCGCCCCGGCCACGCAAAACCAGCCCAGTGCCGCAGCGTCGAGCGGAGCCCGGACCTCCAGTGGCGCCGCGGTGAGCACGTGATAACCCGCGATCGCGACAATGCCACCGAGAAACGCCGTCGTCGGGTAGGCCACCGAGCGGAGCGCCGCCGGTGGCGTGTCATGACACAACAAGTCCCGAACCACGCCACCGCCCAGCGACGCGACGAACCCGATCGTCAGCACTCCGATCACGCCCACGCCCGCGGTGATGCCCAGGAGCGCGCCTTCGATCGCGAACAGCAGTACCGCTGCCAGATCAAGGGCCGCCAGCCACGGTGGCCTGCCCTCAACCTGCGACGACGCAGGCCGCGGTGTCGGGCGCAGGATGCGCGCCACTGGTTCGGTCAAGCTGGCGGTCATGATGGATTCCTCGATCGTCGGTCGCTGGGATCACCGCTCAGCCTGCTGCCAGGAGCCGCCACAAGGAGTCCACCGGGAAGCCCACCAGAGGGTGGAAAGCCCTGTCCACCGATCGGGGGACGATGTCGCACGGCACCGCCCGAAGGTCCAAAAGCCGCGCCGATTACCTACCGGCAGCCGTCCGCCCCCGAACAGTCGTGGGCAGACCGCGGTCGAGGTCGACACCAGCGGGGTTTGCCGCGCGCAGACCCCAATGACGTCGACTGCCATCAGCTAATCGCGGCGAGCGGGGATGCTGGGCGAGGGCTGCTGCGGTTCCGGACAACCCTGGCTCCCCTCGCAGCGGCTCCGGGTCGAACCAGGGGCTTTCCTGATGGTTGCGGATCGAAATGAGCGCAGGATCGGTCGTGTCAGGTTCGCCCCACCACACTGCTCACGCAGAGAGGAACGATCAGTAATGGAATCCATCCACTCGACCTTCGCCCGGGCAGGCCTCGTCCGGCCGCAGGAGGGCCGGGTACTGGCAGGCGTCATTGCCGGGTTGGGCCGCCGCGTCGGCCTCGACCCGTGGCCCGCGCGGCTGCTTTTCCTGCTGATCCTGCTGATCGTGCCCGGCAGCCAGCTCTTGATCTACCCGGTGCTGTGGATCCTCATGCCCAACGACGCACCGGCGGCCCAGTTGGTTCCGGTGACCGAGGAGAAGGGAACGGCATCCGCCGCCTGATATTTCCTCAGCTGGGTTTGACGTTGGCGTTGCGATGGAAGATGTTGCCCGGGTCGTAGGCAGACTTGATCCGCGCTAGCCGCTCGTACTTCGAGCCGTAGGAGTACTGAACGCGGTCTTCGTCGGGCTCGGACATGAAGTTGACATAACCGCCGCTGTCATGCGCCAGCGGCCGCAACTGCCCCCAAACAGAGCGCACCCAAGCCCGATCAGCCGCGAAAGCGTCTGGATCCGCGGCGATGCCTGCGATGTTGACCACGTACTGAGGGCTGCGGCGCCCCCCGTAAGCGGTGGCGTCGTCCGCGACCCGGCAGTAAGCCCCGGCGAGCCGGAAGATGGGTGCGAACGACACCGGGGAGATCTTGTCTCCTGCTCGGTCGGCAAGTACGCCGATCGCGTCATCGGTCAACTCGTCAAGGTAGAGCGCCTTCTCGTACCCACGGACACCCCATGGCGCACTGTCGTCGAGCATCGATTGCAGATTCGCATACGGGATCGGGGTGGCGAACTGAAACAGCGGCGGGCATGCCGCGGCGGCGGCGGACATGGCGGCCGCGTGCTCCTCTGGTGTACCGAAGCCTGCCAGCATCAGCGCATGTCCGGGGGCGAAGTGGTACTGCTCGGGAACGAGCGGTGCAGGCGGTGCATTCAGCGCTACGGCGATGAGCGAGCCGATGTCGTCAGGCAACCCGCTGATCACGTCCCGCGCTGCGCGAAGTCCCTCTCGTCCCCGCTCGAGCTCCCAGAACAGCATGCCGATGTGGACCATGGGGCCGACCGGTGCAAGCCGGAACTCGAACTCGGTGACCACCCCGAAGTTGCCTCCACCGCCGCGAATCGCCCAGAAGAGATCGGGGTGTTCCTGCGCCGAGGCCCGAACGACGCTACCGTCGGCCAACACCATTTCGGCGGATTCCACGTTGTCGATCGACAGCCCCAGCATGTTCGTGAGCCAGCCCATTCCTCCGCCGAGGGTGAGCCCGCCGACACCGGTGTGGCTGATCACACCAGCCGGGGCAGCCAGGCCGTGCTCCTGCGTGGCGGCATCCAGGTCGGCCAACTTGGCGCCCCCTCCGACAAACGCCCGACGCGCCGCGGGGTCGACCCGAACGGCGTTCAGTCCACTCAGATCAATCATGAGGCCGCCGTCGCCAACCGCGAATCCACTGAAGCCATGGCCGCCGCCACGCACCGAGATCTCCAACCCCTGCTCACAGGCGAACACCACTGCCGCACTGACGTCAGCCGCCGAGGTACAGCGCGCGACCACCGCGGGGTGCCGGTCGATGTCACCGTTCCAGATGTTCCTGGCCTCGTCGTATCCGGCGTCACCCGACACACACACCGGTCCGTGCATGACCACTCGCAGATCCTCGATTGCACCACCGAGCGTTTGAGCCATCACTCCTCCTTGAACGACCTGATAGACATCGCCCCGAAGAGGACAGCAGCCATCGACGAAATACAACGCAACCGCGTGATCCCCGCGCTATGTCGAAACTCCGTAGCAGCGGTGAGCAGCCGAGAGTCGCGCCGATCTGCGGCACGGCATCGAACAGGCGCCGGAGCTCCACCTGGTCGAGATCAGCCATGGACGACGCCGTCCAAATTCGCCAGCACCTCCTCGTAGATCCGCGCGAGTCCCTTCGGCGCGAACGTCCGCTCGAAGAATCCGCCGATCCCGCCCGCGCCGTTCCACGTGGTGGTGGCCCGCACGCGGCTGCCGCCCGCGTCGACCGGCTCGACCGTCCAGGTGGTGACCATGCTGGAGTTGGCGTCGCGCTCGACGAGCGACCCGTCACCCTGCTCGGCGACCTCGACCAGGCAGTCACGGACGCGCTTCTTCGTCGCGGCGAGCTTCCAGTGCGCCCGCGTGCCTGCCCCGTGGCCGCCGGACTCGACGCGGTAGTCGGTGAACTGCGACGTGAGAATCCGCGGACGCACCTCTTCGTAGTCCGCCAACGCGGCGCGCACTGTCGACACGGGCGCGGCGATCATCCGCTCCGCGGTTGATGTGACCTCTCCCATGTGGCCATCGTGCACCACACAGGCGCGGTCGAGGCCGGGGTGGGTCTTGACGTGATCGGCGGCAGCTACTGAAGTCTGCCCGTGCCCGTCATCTATAAGATCAATAATCGCCGTGACCGCGCCTGTGCTCAGCGTTCGGAGCGACCGCGACACGGGCGCCACCGGGCTGCCCCCGAGCAGGCCGAACGGTACGTGAGCCTGCCGTTCCGGTATGCGGAGGCGCACGGCGCTGTCGCCGAGCTCGTGCTCCCCACCATCGCCCGCACGGGCTGAGAAGTGGAGATCCTCGCTGCGCGCGTGTTGGTGCGACCCGTCGACGCCGCCCGCACCCTGAGCTTCTACCGCGACGTGCTCGAGCTGGCGGTCTACCGCGAGTTCCCGAGCGGCACGGTGTTCTTCCTCGGTGGCGGCTACCTGGAGGTGTCCGGGCAGGCAACCGACGCGCAGGCGACGGGCGCGACAGCATCGCAGCGAGCGTCAGCAGGCGAGGCGCGGACCACGCCCGGGGTTTCCTCGTCCGACAGCGAGCCTGCCGAGCGGGATGAGCAGGTGCGGCTGTGGATCCAAGTGCGCGACCTGGCCACCGCCTATCGCACGTTGCTCGACCGAGGGGCCACCATCGTGCGCCCGCCCCGACCGGAGCCGTGGGGGCTCAACGAGATGTGGATCGCGGATCCGGACGGCCTGCGCATCGGCATCATCGAAGTGCCGCCCGAGCACCCACTGCGCCGCGACCCCCGCGGCTGACGGACAGGCCGCGCCCCGTGGCGGCGCACCGCAGGCCGCCGTGCTGGGTCTCGTCGTTACCGGCTCAGCGACGGGGCGCGGACAGAACGCGGACCGCCAGCGATTCGGTGATCGCGAGCCGGGGCGCGTTCTCGCGTGCCCGCTCCGCAATCTGCCGGGGGTTGAGGCCCATGTCGTGGTAGATGCGGACCAACCGCTCTTGCTCCGCCGTCCACGCTCGCGCCGTCGGCCGCCGCGGCGGGGGCGACGAGGGGGACGGGGGCGGGACGCGCCGGACCGGGCGAGGCCCGGTGCGCAGCGGCCGATAGTCCAATCCCAGGCCCGTGTCCTTCCGGGTGAGCTCCCCCGCCTCGCCGCGCTCGCGGATCTTGGCAGCATCCCCGACCACGACGGTGTCGCCGCTCTTGTTCATGCCGACCGTCGTGACCACCAGCCCACGGTGATGTCTGGCCTGGCAAGCGTCCTTCGTGCAGTACACGAAACCCAGCTCGGCCCGCTCTGCCAACAACTCGTCGCCACACTCGACACAATGCACAACATCAGTCGTCGTCTCGACCACCTCCCCCGACAACAACGCTGAACAGGCCTCTTGTCATCCGCACGGCGTCGGAGTCGGCTCTTGCACTACTCGGGCTGCCGCCAACGCAGCCAGGACAAGTGAGTACGAAGACCGCGCGGTGAGCGACCTTGATCGGCGGGATCGGGACATGACGGCCACATATGGCACGTATGTCCCGAACCCGGCGATCATGACCGATCGCGGGCTGGTGGTGGTCTGCCCTACTTCTTACCGAGTCGATCCGTCTGCTGTGCACCAGGGCTCAGCACGGCCTGGGTAGTGGGCCGCGGCCCCCGCAGCGCAGGCATCAGGACGCCGTCGACCACCCGGACGACGTCGTCCTCTACCAACTGCTGTCCTCTTGCCGCAACACGCTGGTAGGCGACAGCGGGGAAGACCTCGGCGAGCGTGTCGACATCGGTCTCCTCGGGCACCCACCCGCGCTCCAGGGCCCTGGTCAGCACCTGCTCGAAGATCCCACCGAAGGGCGCGCCCACCGCTTCCCGCGCGGCGTCACGCAGCACCGGATCGTGGCGCGACGCCGTGAGCACCGCCGCAAGCACCTGCGCGTGGCGACCTTCCCGCACATAAGAACGTCCACAAGCGAGCAGATCCTCACGCAGGTCTCCCGTATCGGGAACCTCAGGCGCCACGAAGAGAGCCGAGGTCGCGGCGACGACGAGCGCGGTCTTGCTAGGCCAGCGCCGATAGATCGTGGCCTTGCTCGCACCACACCGACGCGCGACTGCGTCCATGGTCAACCGCTCGAAACCCTCCTCGATCAGCAGGTCCTGGGTTGCGGCCAACAGGTGCGCGTCGATCGCTGGATTGACCGGTCGACCGGGGGCACGGGGTTGGGCAGCCACTGCCACATCGTAGCCGAACTAGACATCCTCGTATCGATACGATACGGTTTCGTTTCTAATCACATGACTTGCCGAGGATCGGAGCCTTCGATGACGACGACTGTGCTGCTTGCCGGCTCGACCGGAATGCTCGGCAACCGGATCGCGTACCACCTGCTTGACCAGCCAGAGGTCGCCGTTCGGCTGCTGCTGCGTCCGCCCGGCCCGGCCGGTCCCACCAAGGCTCGGGCGCTGGACGCCCTCGTGACCCGGGGCGGCGACGTCGTCCTGGCCGACGTGACCGACCCGTCCTCGCTCGATGCAACGACCGCCGGGGCCGACGTGGTGGTGTCAGCGCTGCAGGGCAGGTCCGACATCATCGTCGACGGTCAGATCGCTCTGGCCGAGTCCGCCGTCCGCAGCGGAGTGCGCCGGTTCCTGCCCTCCGACTTTGCTATCGACCTGTTCGCTGCCCCCGACGGCGCGCCGCAGTTCGACATGCGCAAACGCGCCGACCGGGTCATCGACGCCCTGCCGCTGCAGGTCATACACGTCCTCAACGGCGCCTTCATGGACATGATGCTTGACCCGGACACCGCGGGGATCGTCGACCTCGCCACCGCCACCGCGTCCGTGTGGGGCACCGGCGACGAACCCTTCAACCTCACCACCGTCGAGGACACCGCCCGCTTCACCGCGAACGTCGCCACCGACCCGGCCGATCTCTCTGGGGTGCGCTACCTCTCCGGCGCCGAGACCACCTTTAACACGATCATCGACGAGACCGAGCACATTGCGGGGATCACGTTGCGCCGCAACGTACTGGGCAGTGTCGAGGACCTGCGGCGAATCACCGCCGATGCCAAGGACCCATGGTCGGTGATCCCCCAGTGGTACTTCCTGTCGATGCTCACCGTGCCGCCCTTCCCGACCAACGACAACGAGCGCTACCCCGACGCCCACCCCACCGGTCTGCATGACTACCTGGTCGTAGCGCACCGCGGTCAGCTGCACGCCGCACACTGAGGAGACACCGATGACCGACCACGGCACGTCCGGCTACGCCTACCGGCCCGGTGATGCGCCCGCATACTGGAACTTCGGGACCTACTGGCAGCTGCTGGCCACTAGCGACAACACCGGTGGCCGCTCGACGACATTCGATGAACTCTTCCCGCAGGGAGTCGTTGCACCACCGCACGTCCACGATGAGGCCGAAGAAGCATTCTTCGTCCTCGAAGGTGACCTCGTCTTCACCCTCGGCGACGACGATGAGGAGATCACCGCTCCCCCGGGCACCTACGTCTACATCCCACCAGGCACCCGACACTCGTTCCGCTGCGGCTCCACGATCGGGCGGGTCTACAACACCCTTGTCCCCGGCGGCTTCGACCACGGCATCATCGCCAACGGCACGCTCGCACCGCGGATTGAGATGCCACCTCCCGGCACGTCCGCGCTTGCAGCGTGGCAGCAGATCGTGGGCGGACGCCCACCCGTGCCCTGGGACGAAGGGCAGCAGCCACCCGACGTTGCGTCCTGGTGATTGCCCGCCTCCGATCAGAGTTTTCCGCAGACTCGTGACCTGACCGAACCCTTTCCCGACCAAAGCCGTCTGATACCAAGAAGCCAGTCGCGATGCACAACAATGACCAGACGCCCGCCGAGCCGTTCCTGATGACCCGTGGCACGTACATGAGCGGCTGCACGAGTACTTCTATCTTCTCAACGGCGAAATCGGTTCCAACTCGGGACCGAGATCGCAACCGCGAAGACCGGCGGCATGTTGTCGGTCCCGCCGAACACCGTGCACGCCTTCGCAGTCGTCTCCGAGACCGCACGGGTTCTGAACCTTTACATCCCCGGCGGCTTCACCGAGCGGCGCACGTCAGACGGCCTGTTGGTTCGGTCCGTTATGCCAACAACCTGGATAAAGCGGGACGTCGACCGCGCCCTCGGCCGGAATCGCTCCCGCACTACGCTGGGCGCGCCATGACGACGTTGCCCGACCGGGTCATCCGCCTCGCTCGTCCGGTGGCCGTGGTGTCGGCCACGGGTGCATGGTTGATCGGCGCTCTGGTCAACGACCTCAGCGGATGGGCTCTGGCGGCCAGCATTGCAGGCGGCGGGGTGCTCACGGTGCTCGCCGTGGGGATGCCGATGCTGGCCGAACGGCGGGCCGCCTCCAGGGCCGCGACAGCCGAGCAGATCGCCGAGAACGCTGCAGCCCGCATGCAGTTGGTCCTCGACGACGCCCTGGAACCGCTCGCCTATCTGATCGGCCGGATCACCGATCTGCGGAGCTTGCCCCACGGTCGTGAGGTGCAGGAACTGCAGGGCCAGGCGACGGTTGTGGTGCTGGCAGCAGCGGCTGAGGTACTGGGCGCCGACCGGCTGCGTTCCTGCTTCTTCGTCCTCGAAGGCGACGGGACCCTCCGCCCAGCCGGGTTCCACGGGCGCGCGGAGCAACCCCGGTCGGTATTCGTCGCGGGAACCCTCATCGGCGACTACGCGCTCGGGTTGCTCGAACGCCGGGAGGATCTGTTCTGCCCGGACATCACGGCCGACCCGCCCCCCGGCTGGCAGCCGGGCGGGCATGCCTACCGCACGTTTCTCGCCGTCCCGGTGGCCACCGAGTCCCGCGCGTTCGGGATCATGACGATCGACGGCCTGATGGCCGGTGACCTCACAGCCGACGACGTGGCCGCCGCCCGTGTGTTCGCCCGATTGTTGGCCGTCGCGCTCAACGCCTGAGCGCTATCCTCGGGCGGGTGGACCCGAACCACGGCCCGAACAGCGACGCCGCCCAGCGGCAGCGCCTCGTCCGCATCCTCCGCGACCCCGACGGGTACTTTGCGCAAGCCCGTCGCGAGGCGCGAGAGCACGCCCGGCAGTTGGTGAGCGAACAGCTTGACGGGCATCCGCAGCCCGAAGGCTGACCGCTTCCACGGATATACCGCGCGGCGACTTGTCCTTCAAGCGGTACGCCGCCCGGCGCGGCTGACGACGCCACCGACAGCCCGATTGGCCCCACCGCTGCACGGCGCCCGCACCGTCGAACGAGTCGCGCGAGCCCGACGTCCGCCCCGCGTCCTGTGCCGCAGGCAGCAGACACACCGCTGCCCACCGCAGGCAAGTGATGGCGTG
>DASWUV010000224.1:0-13486 GCA_036401495.1 Pseudonocardia sp.
GGCGAACGTGTTCGACCCGAACTGTTGGACCCGAACCGCCACCTCGGACGCATCGAGTCCGTGTTCTTCGTCCACCCGTTGTGCCGAGAGCACGCGCTCGGCGCTGACCGTATGCCACACGGCCGCATCGATCTCCGTCGCCGGTGACCAGGGGCACCGCCTCGATGGTGGCCACCGAGACCGGCATGCAGACCCAGATGGGTCAGATCGCGACAATGCTGACCTCGGTGACCCGAACCCGATCGCCGTTGCAGAAGGAACTCGGGTCGCTGACGAAGGTCTTGGGCATCATCGCGTGGAGCGCGGTCGCGTTCATCGTCGTCGTGGGTCTCATCCGTGGCGTCCCCTTCACCCAGCTGCTCTTGCTCGGCACCGCCATGGCGATCTCCGCCATCCCTACGGGCATGCCCGCATTCGTCTCCGGGTTGCTGTCCTTCGGTGCCAAGCAGCTCGCCCAGGCGAAGGCGATCGTCAAGAACCTCACCGATGTGGAGACCTTGGGCTCGACAAGCGCCATCAACACGGACAAGACCGGCACGCTGACGTTGAACCAGATGATGGTGTCGACCCTCCACATCAACGGGGCGTGGTTTCGGGTGGAGGGCGAGGGCTATCGCAAGTCCGGAGCGATCACCTCGGCCGCGGGTGCCGAGGTGCCGGACTTCAATCGACTCGCCCTCGGCCTGGTCCTGGCCAGTGACGCCACTGTCGCCGACGACGGCAGCGTGGTCGGTGATCCGACCGAGGCCGCGCTGGTCGTGCTGGCAGCCAAGCTGGGCGTCGACGCGGAGGAGACCCGCCGGGCCTATCCGCGGCTGGCCGAAGTGCCGTTCGACTCCGACTACAAGTTCATGGCGACCTTCCACCACTACCGCATCGGTGGCACCGAACAGATCATCGAGCTCGTGAAGGGGGCGCCCGACGTAGTGCTGGCCCGATGCAGCCATTCGGGGGGCTCGCTGACCGAGGAACATGTGCCCATCGGCCAGGTCAAGGCCGACATCGACGCCGCAAACGCGCACATGGGTCAGAAGGGCCTGCGCGTGCTCGCCTTTGCGGCCCGGTACGTCGCGGACCACGAGATCCCCACGATGACGAGCGATCCGATGGCCTTGACGCAGGATCTGACGTTCATCGGTATGGCGGGCATCATCGACCCGCTGCGGGCGGAGGCCAAGAGCGCCGTTCGTACGGCCCTGAATGCAGGCATCGACGTCCGCATGATCACCGGCGACCACGCCGTCACCGCCGAGGCGATCGGCGAGATGCTCGGTCTGGGACCGGGGGTGATGAGCGGGCCGGAGCTGCAGGCGTTGCCCGACGAGGAGCTGAAACATCGGCTGCCACAGCTACACGTGTTCGGCAGGGTCTCGCCGGAGGACAAGCTGCGCCTGGCTCGCGCGATGCAAGAGGAAGGTTTGATCGTCGCGATGACCGGTGACGCGGTGAACGACGCCGCCGCGCTGAAGCAGGCCGACATCGGGGTGGCGATGGGCAGCGGCAGCGAGGTCACGAAGCAGGCCGCCCGCATGATCCTCACCGACGACAACTTCGGCACGCTCGTGCACGCGGTGGAGATCGGCCGACGGGTGTACGAGAAGGTGGTGGCCTACGTCCGCTACCAGATGACCCAGCTGCTGTCGCTGGTGATGCTGTTCGTCGCCGCCACCGCGTTCAACATCAATCAGGGGGTCGCGCTCACCCCGTCGATGGTGCTCTACCTGCTGTTCTTCGTGACGGTGGCGGGGGTCGTGGTGATCGCGGTGGATCCAGGGGATCCCAACGTCATGCAACGGCCGCCGCGGGATGCGAAGCTTCCCATCACCAACCGCATGGCGGTGCTGTTCTGGGTGCTGTACGCCGTGGTGCTCTTCCTCGCCGCGGTAACGCCCCTCGTCGCGGGCCCTGACCGGCCGAGCCCTGACCGGCCGAGCGCCTCGATGACCATGACGTTCGTCGTCGTCGGGCTCGGTACGGTCTTCAACGCACTGACCAACCGGCGCGACCCGGCAAGCGGGCTCGCGTCGCCGATCCTCAAGGCGTCGGCCATCTCGGTCGTTCCGGTCGTCTTCATCGTGCTGGCTACCGAGGCCGGTTTCCTGCAGCGCAGCCTGTTGACCCAGGAGCTGACCGGAAATGAGTGGTTGGCCTGTATTGTGTTCGCGCTCGCCCTTCCGGTCGTCGTCGAGGCAAGCAAGTTGATCCGCCGACGCCGCGCACCGCATGCCCCCGCGTTCGACCCGCAGGAAACGGTCGTCCCTGGACGCGCTCGCAGCGGGGCGGTTCGGTGAGCACGTCGACGGCCGAGGACTCCGCCCGCCCGTCCACCGGTGTCTCTGCACCCAGTGTCTCTGCGCCCAGCCTCAGCACGCGGGCGTCGCGCCGATCATCCCCGGCGCCGGATGGGCGCGCTGGTGTCGCGGCGTTCACCCGCTCCGGGCGGTGTTTTGCGGTGGCAGGCGGCCGACGGTGTACGAGGAGCAGTTGCCCGTAACCGCCGCCGCCGCCGGAAAGGGGCCGGGCGATGAACGCACGTGGAGCGCCCCTGCCGCACGCGGGCGGCGGGCGGGACGTCCTCGTCGTGGTCACGGAGGACGGCGAGCTGCCCGCGTGGGTCGTCGGCTGGTGCCGAATGGGCCGACGGCTCCGCCACGTCTGCGCGGTTGGGCCCTTCTCCAGGATTGAGATCGTCACGGCCTTCGCGGGCACATCTGTTCTGCTCGTGGGTGGCGCCTTGGCGGCCTCGCCGCGACCACCGCGGGTGGTCGCGGCGGTCCGCGATCTGCCGGACGACGACGCGGTGCTGATCGAGGCAGCGACGGCCGCCGAGCGGCTCGGCGCGGAACTTGTGCTGGCGCACGTCGTGCCGGTGTCCTTCGCCGAGCGCAGCGTCGGCATGGCCGAGGCGCTGGAGAACGGTCGGCGGGTGCTCGAGAACGGCGTGGAACGGCTCGCCTGTGCGGTCCCCCCGCTCGTGGTCGTCCCGCGTCTGCTGCGCAGGCGACCACACGAGTTGGTGGGTGAGGAGCTGAATGCCGACCTGCTGGTGCTTGGCGGCCCTCGACCGTCCTTGCCGGGACGCCTCGGGTTGGTCGCGAACAGCGCGATCCAGCACGCGCATTGCCAGATCCTGCTGGTCCCGCGGCCTGCGGAGCGGGCCGTCCGTGCGGCCTCGGGGCCCTCGGCGGCCACGGACAGCTCTGTGAGGGCGTTCAGCGCCCGTTGACCCCACCTGTCAATGTGGGCGGAGGCCGTCGAGAAGGAAGCGGGTGCGCCGGTGGTAGTCCTCAGGCGAGGGCTTCGGCAGACGGCGTAAGGCCAGCCCGTTGCCGACGTCGGCGTAGTACAGGTCGCTGGTGGTGAAGTCCGGGCGGAGGACGGCGGTGTCGTGTGCCCGCCGGATCAGCTCGGTCGCGGTTCGGGTGGCCGACTGGGCCAAGGCGACGAGCTCCGCGGACTCCGGGTACGTCATGAGCAACGCGTCGACGGCGGCCGGTTCCCGGTAGTGCAGGTCGCGGCGGTCGGTGATGTAGGTGGCAAGGGCGTGCCAGGGGTCGTCGATCCCCAGGGCTCGCTCGCCGATCTCGTGCATCGGGGCGGCGACCAACTCGCCGATGACGGCGTCGATCAGCCCGAGGCGGCCGCCGAAGCGGTGGTAGATCGTGCCCTTGGTGACGCCCGCGGCCAGGGCGATCTCTGCCAGTGGCGTCTCCAGTCCGCGGCCGTGGAACGACGCGATGGCGGCCGCGCGGAGTTGGACCACGTTGCGGGCGGCGTCCGCACGCAACGTTCCCGTGTCCGTGGGGACGGTCTGTCTCACGCTCACCACCCTAGCTTGACGCAACGGTGAACTTCACCCTAGCGTCAAATTCATGCCTCGCTCCTTCGCCGTCTTCGGCGCCGGTCCCGGCCTCGGCCAGGCCGTCGCCCGCCGCTACGCCCGGGAGGGCTACGAGATCGTCCTCGTGGGCCGCCGCCGGGATCCGCTCGACCGGCTGGCCGCGACGCTGGCCGACGGCGGCGCGGCGGTCCACCCGATCAGCGCGGACCTGGCCGACACCGCGGCTGTCCCGCGGCTCGCCGAGCAAATCCGGGCCGCGGTCGGCGACCTCGACGCGTTCTACTACGCCTCCAGTCCGAACTCCGGGTTCGTGCAAGCGACCGAACTGCACGCCGAAGCCGTCCGCGACTACCTCCCGCTGGCCGTGTACTCGCTGCTCGCGCTCGTGCACGAGTTTCTCCCCGGCATGCTCGAGCGGGGCGACGGCGCGATCCTCGTCGCACAGGGCGCCGCCGCCTTGCGCGGGCGCCCGGGCATGTCGGGTCCCGGCCTCGGCCTGGCCGCGCAGCGCAACTACCTGGAGTCGCTGGAGGCGGAGATCGCTGATCAGGGGGTCTACGTCGGCAGGCTGTACATCGGCGCCGCCATCGAGAACACCCCGTTCCACGCCCGCCAGGAGGCCGCGATCGCGTCCGGCGCGCGCGGCCCGCACTTTCCCAGCGTCAGCCCCGACCAGCTCGCGGAGCTGCTCTGGTCCATGCACCGGACGCGAAGCCGCGGCGAGGCGAGCTACCCCGAGGAGCTGGTGCGGAGCTGAGCAGCTCAGGACATGAGGTCGCGGCCACCGTCGATGCCGATGATCTTGCCGGTCATCCAGGACGACGCAGGTTCGGCCAGCCGCAGGATCCACGGGACGACGTCGCCCACCTCCCCGATGCGTCCCAGCGGCACCTTGGCCACGAACCGCTCGACGAGCGCCGCCGCCGCCGCGGCGCTGCCCGTCCCCGCGATAACTGCGTCCGTCCGCGTCGGGCCGGGAGCCACGGCGTTGACCCGGATCCCGCGCGGGGCCAGCTCCACTGCCCACGAGCGCGTGAGGCTGTCCAGCGCGGCCTTGCTCGCCCCGAGTACCCCGAGGCCCGGCTGCGGGGTGTGCCCGACGACGCTGGACATGATCACTATGGCAGCGCCCGGGGTGCGCAGGAGCGGCAGCAGCCCGGTGGTGAGCAGCACCGGGCCGAGCACGTTGGTGTCCAGGAGGTCGCGAGCCGCCTGTGCGGTGCCGCCGTCCAGTGGAGTGGAACGGAAGACGCCCGCGTTGTGCACCAGCACGTCGAGCACGCCGCCTGCCCGGGTGACCGCGTCGGCCACCGCCGCCGCCCCGGACTCGGTGGCGACGTCGGCGACCACCGGGACCAGCGCGGGATGCTCGGCCGCCGCGGCGGTCAGCGGCTCGGGTCGGCGGCCGGTGATGATCACACGGGTGGCGCCGCGGGCCGCGAACTCGAGCGCCGCCGCGCGACCGATGCCGCTGCCGCCGCCGGTGAGCACCACGACCCGGCCCGCAAACTCATCGGACACGCGGGGACGCCGTGCCGGTCAGTGCGCGGACGGGACCCACGGCCCGACCCCGGTGATGCGGTCCACGGCATAGCGCACGAGGAAGCCGGGCCCGGGCGGGGCGGGAAATGTTGCGTCGGCGGACACGTAAACCTTCATCAGACGGTTCAGCACGTCCCAGGCGCGGTCGCTCGGTTCGACCGTGGCGCGGCTGCGGAGCACGGCGTACCGGTGCAGCAACGCGCCGGGCTCGGTCGGCGCGAGGAACGACAGAACCGCCCGCGCATCACGTTGCAGGTTGCGCACCTTGAGGCGGGCGGACATGTGCGCCGTCACGAGGTCGCCGCCGTCGAAGCCCACCCAGACCACGCTCACCTGCGGGCTGCCGTCGGCGTTGAGCGTGCTCAGATGGACGAGCGGGCCGGATTCGATGACGGCGTGCAGTTCGGGCGGGATGTCCACGCCGCCGAGCGTAGCCATGCCGCCTACCGGATCACGATCGACTATCGCCTTCGGACAGCAGTACGTGGAGGAGGTCGCGGTACGTGTCGAAGGCAGGTGCGGTGAGCTCGGGGTCCTTGGCCTGGTCATCCCAGAGGCGCAGCGCGACCGCGTCGGCGTGCCGGGGGTGTTCGCGGAACCGCCGCACCGCCTCCGGCGTCATCGGGCCGCCCTGGACGCCGAGGGTGTAGAGCGACGCGGGGGAGAGGGTCGCGAGATAGCCGGGGTCCACGGCGCAGAGGTAGCGCTTCGCCGCGACGTGCAGCCGTATCGGCTCGGTGACCGACGGCCCGAACCACTGGCGGAGCCAGTCCGCGCCGGCCTCGCTGTGGTGGTTGTCGGTGCCGCGCATGAGGTCGGCGCCGGTGTGCGTGCCGTGGAAGTGGCCGACGTCGTGCAGGAGGGCGGCCGCGACGAGCGCGTCGGACGCCCGTGCCGCCCGTGCCAGTGCCGCGGTCTGGAGCATGTGCTCGGCTTGGCTGACGGGCTCACCGAAGTAGTCCTCCGCGCCCTCCCGCGCGAAGAGGTCCGCGATGACGGCGACGGGGTCGGCCTCGGACTCGTCGCCTGCTGGGCTCGTGTTCATCAGTCCACTCCGAGTGTCGCGACGATGCTGCTGAGGCCGTCGAGATCGGCGTAGCAGCCCTGGAGATGACGCGTGGCCGTCGCCTGCGGGGTGTCGGTGAACGGGCCCCTGGCGTGCAGTACGCGGGTGTTGTCCATGATCAGGCAGTCGCCCGGCGCCAGGCGGAACCAGATCTGCAGGCCCGGATCGGCGATGATCGCGGTGAAACGGCGGTAGGCCGCGTGAAAGGCGTGGGTCTGGGCAGCCGACAGGACGAGCATGGTCATCGAGCGATTGTTGAACCGCACTGCGCGGATGCGCAACGCCGCGGCGTGGAACCCGTCGACCAGCCCGGACTCGCTGCCCCACAGCTGCTTGTCGCGTTCGGTCCGGCCGTCGCCTGCCGCAGCCTGGTCGCGCTGGTCGGCGAGCCACGCACGGGTGAACGTCGAGTGGTGGCCGTCGAGGGTCCCACGTGAGTGGCCGCGATGTTCACCTTCCCGCACCACCTGTCCCGACGTCCTTGCTGCCTCGGATCATCTAGGCCGAACGCTGGGGAAGTCGAGGCGAACGCCAAGGTGGCACGAAGCCGCCATGCGCAGGACACCGAGAGGCCATGTCCGAAGGAAGCAGGTCCGGCGCGGCCCGCACCCCGAGATGTATACGCACAGTTACTACTCGTGCCGGAGCGTGTTTCTCCCTATTGTCGAGATCATCAGTCGTGAGATCCAAATCGGAGGAAGCCCGTCGTGACCACCGACCCAGCACTGACAGGCGCGGCCGCGCTCGTACCCGACGGCGAGGACGGGACAACGATCACGGTCGCTCCGCGGCTGCGCCCTGCGCGGGCGTTCGACACGGCGTCCGCGCTGGTGATCGAACACTTGACCCGCACTCTTCCGTTCGGGCTGTGGGCGATCACGCGGGTCGTGGACGGGCGGCAGATCATGCTGACCGTGAGCGCACCCGCCTACGGGCTCACCGCGGGCGCGGAGATCCCCTACGCGACGTCGCCGTGCTCCGCCATGGTGTCGGGTGCCGCCCCGCGCATCGCGCCCGACATCAGCCGAGTCGCCGACTACGCCGCGGCGGCCGCGGTCGCCCCCATCGTCATCAACGCCTACGTCGGAACCCCGATCGTGCGCAGTGACGGGTCGCTGTTCGGCACCCTCTGCGGGTTCGACCCCACGCGCCAACCGGCAGACCTCGTCGACCATCTGCCCTTGCTGGATCTGCTGTCGAGCATGTTGTCCGCCGTGCTGGCCGCCGACACCGCCGTCACGACGGCCGAGCGCGAACTGGAAACCGCGCGCCGGGAGGCCGACACCGACGCATTGACGGGACTGTTGAACCGCCGCGGCTGGGACCGGTTCCTGGAACAGGAGGAAGACCGCTTCCGGCGCTTCGGGGACGCGGCGTGTGTACTCGTGCTCGACCTCGACTACCTCAAGATCGTCAACGACACGCAGGGCCATGACGCGGGCGACCGGTACATCCGCGAAGCCGCGCGGGTGTTGGCCGCGGCCATGCGGCCCGGTGACGTGCTCGCCAGGCTCGGCGGTGACGAGTTCGGCATCGTCGCCGTCGGCGTGGGTACCGCGCAGGCCGAGCGGATGATCGTGCGCATGCAGCAGACGCTCATCGAGGCGGGCGTGTCCGGGTCGTTCGGGCACGCTCCCTACAGCGTCGTCACCGGGTTCCCCGGCGCGTGGCAGGCGGCCGATGACGCGATGTACGAACAGAAGCGGGCACGCCGCGCCGCACTGTAGAGTTCGTTCCCGGTCAGGACGGGAGCACGGCGATGAGCAGCGGTCCCGCGACGGCAGGCGACTACCGGGACGCGGCTTTGTCGCTCGCCGAACGGGACCCGGTGATCGCCCGACTGGTTGACGCCACCGGCCTGCCCCAGATCGCCCCGCCCACGGAAGCCCCGTTCGCGGCGCTCGTGCGGGCGATCACCCAGCAACAGATCGCCACCGCTGCGGCCCGCGCCATCCACGGCAGACTGCGCGCCGCGCTTGCCGACGACGTCAGCCCGCGCAACATGGTGGCGTTGACGGTGCCCGAGCTGCGCGCCGTGGGGCTCTCGGGCAACAAGGCCACGTCGCTGCTCGACCTCGCGGCCAAGACGCTCGACGGCACGCTGGATCTCGAGCCGGGGGAGCTGGCCCGGCAAAGCGACGAGGAGATCGTGCGCAGGCTCACGACCGTCCGCGGGATCGGGAAATGGTCGGCCGAGATGTTCCTGATGTTCCAGCTGCTGCGCCTGAACATCTGGCCGACCGGCGACCTGGCCGTCCGCAAGGGTTACGCAGTGGGGTGGGACGTCGAGATCCCGACGCCCAAGCAGCTCGACGTGATCGGGGAGGCCTACCGGCCCTACCGCAGCGTCGCCGCCTGGTACTGCTGGGCGGCGCTGCGGGCCACGACCAGCCCCGGCTTCTCGCCGACCATCCCCTGACCTCGTCGAACGGGTGATCAGGTGGTCACCGGGGAGGGATGCTCTTGCCGCCGAGCCACCCGTCAGGTGATGATTATCGAGCACCGGAGAGTGGCACTACCAGCACGTAGCGTAACTTTGGTGTGCGGGACAGCGAAGGGAGCTGCAGTGGCTGACTACGACCAGTCCGGGGACTACGGCTACGACATGCTCGACGAGATGCGCACTGCGCAGGCGGTGCCTGCCCGCCGGGTCACCCGGTACCCCTATGCAGGCACCGGGATCGCCCGCGAGATGGACCCGGACGGGGACTACGGCTACGACTCCGCCCACGAGCTCTAGCCCCCGAGCATCGGAGCGCCTGCACGCCCGTCCGCGGTTACCCCATCCGCGATTACCGTGGCCCCATGAGCGATGGGGTGCATGACGTCGACGTCCTGATCGTCGGGGCGGGTATCTCGGGCATCGGTGCGGCTTATCGCGTCCAGACCCGGCATCCGCAGCGCACGTACGCGATCGTCGAAAGTCGGGATGCGATCGGGGGCACGTGGGACCTGTTCCGCTTTCCCGGCATCCGGTCGGACTCGGACATGTTCACCCTGGGCTACCCGTTCCGGCCGTGGACGGAGTCCACGGCGATCGCGGACGGCGGCTCGATCCTGCGCTACGTGCAGGAGACCGCCGCCGAGTTCGGGATCGACCGGCACGTCCACTTCGGACGGACGGTAGCGGCGGCGGCGTGGTCGTCGTCGCGACAGCGGTGGACCGTCGATGTTCGCACCAGCGCAGGCGAGACCGAGCAGTGGACGTGCTCGTTCCTGTTCCTGTGCAGCGGCTACTACCGCTACGACCAGGGCTACACCCCTGACCTCCCCGGTCTCGCCACGTTCGCGGGGCCGACCGTGCACCCCCAGTTCTGGCCGGAGGATCTCGATGTCGCCGGGCGGCGGGTCGTCGTCGTCGGCAGTGGCGCCACGGCGGTCACCCTCGTGCCCGCGTTGGCGGAGCGCGGGGCGCAGGTGACGATGCTGCAGCGCTCGCCGACCTGGATGATCTCGGTGCCGGTGCGCGACCCGCTGGCGGAGGCGCTGCGCCGACGGCTGCCGACCCGCGTCGGCAACGTCGCCGCCCGTTGGAAGAACGTCCTGTTCACGCAGGCCTTCTACGAGCTCTGCCGGCGCGCTCCGCAGGCGGCCAAACGGATGCTGCGGGCCGGGCTGACCCGCGCGCTGCCCGATCCCACGGCGTTGGAGACCGACTTCAACCCGCGCTACGACCCGTGGGACCAGCGCCTGTGCGCGGTGCCCGACGCCGACTTCTTCCGCGCGATGCGCGCCGGCACGGCGGAGGTCGTCACCGGCCAGATCGCCGCCGTCACTCCCCGCGGCGTCACGCTGGCGTCGGGGCGGGAGGTGGCGGCCGACGTCCTCGTCACCGCCACGGGGCTGCAGGTCTTGGCGTGGGGCGGCATCGCCGTCACCGTCGACGGCGCGCCCGTCGAAGCGGGCGACACGCTCGCCTACCGCGGCTGCCTCGTCTCCGGCGTGCCGAACCTGGCGTTCTGCATCGGCTACATCAACGCCTCGTGGACACTGCGCGCGGACCTCGTGGCGCGCTATGTCTGCAGGCTGCTGACGCACATGGACGCCCGCGGTTACGGGATCGCCACGCCCCGGTCGCCGGGGCCGATGTCGACCCGGCCCCTGTTCGACCTGACGTCGGGGTACGTCCGGCGCTCGCTGGCCGTGCTGCCGAAGCAGGGCAGCCGTTCGCCGTGGGTGCTGCGCCAGAGCTACCTGCCCGACCGCTTCGACATGGACTTCGGCAACGTCGCGCGCGACATGGAGTTCACCGGCAAGGTCCGCGGCCCGGCTGCGCCGATGGTGAGCACCGTCGGGGATCAGCGCCCGAGCTGAGCTTTGACCTCGCGGACGTGGCGGCGGCTGACCGGCAGCTCGACGGCATCGCGGCCGCGCCCGAGCCGCACGACGTGTCCCATCCCGCCCATCTCCAACGCCGTCACCCGGTCGGCCGCGACCAGGTAGGACCGGTGGATGCGGACCCAGCCCGCTTCCCGCCACCGCTCGGCGAGGGTGGTGAGCGAGATCCGCACGAGGTGCGTCGCCGTGTCGGTGTACAGCCGGGCGTAGTCCCCCCGTGCCTCGACGAACCGGACGTCGGAGCGCGGCACGAGCGTCGTCGTGCCCGCCAGCTCGACGGGGACGATCTCGTCCGGCGGGGGGAACGCGACGGGCGTCGCCGCACGGCGGCCCATGACCCGGGCCAGCGCCAGGTCGAGGCGGTCCGGGTTCAGCGGCTTGAGCAGGTAGTCGACCGCCCCGACCTCGTAGGCGTCGACGGCGCAGTCGTCGTAGTCGGTCACGAACACCACTGGCGGTGGGACCGGCAGGCTCGCGGCTGCGCGCGCCAGCTCCAGGCCGGTCATGCCCGGCATCCCGATGTCGGTGAACACCACGTCCGGCGGGGAGTCGCCGCCCAGCAGCTTCAGCGCCGCGGTCGCGTCCTTCGCCTGCTGCGTCGCGGTGACGAACGGGTGGGTGCGCAGCAGTTCGGCCAACGTGGCCAGCGCGGGCTCCTCGTCGTCGACCGCGAGGACCACCATGCCGTCCGGGCTGCGTACAGGTCCGTCCACGTTCGGTGTAACGAGCGGCGCCCGTACGGGCGACGCCCGTTCGGCGAATGGAAGCGGCCGAGCCGATGGTCCGCGGCAGAGCGCGGTCCTCCCGGTCGTCGGGCCGGTTGCGTCTGGTTAGCGTGTGCGCATGGCAGGCACGCAGGTGGACCAGGCCGATGTCGGTGCGCTCCTCGCGTTGCGGGCGGGTGACGTCAGCGTCGTCCTCGACGCGACAGCCGGAAGGCTCCCCGCCGTCATCCACTGGGGGGCGGCGTTGCCCGCGATGGCCGCCGACCAGGCCGCGGCGCTGGTCGAGGCGGCCGTACCGGTGGTCGGGTCGAACAACCCGGACATCCCTCCGCGGGTGGCGGTCCTGCCCGAGCACCGCAGCGGCTGGACGGGCAGGCCGGGGCTGGCGGGCTCGCGGTCCGGGCGGCAGTGGTCGCCCGCCTTCCAGGTCACCACCGTGCTCGTGGACGGGGTTGCCGTCCACGGGTTCGTCACGGGTGGACCAGCGCGCGTCGAGTTCCGTGCCGCCGACGACATCGCGCTGCTCGAGTTGACCCTCGTCGTGGAGCTGCTGGAGACGGGCTTGCTGCGCGTCAGAGCGACCGTCACCAACCTGGCCGAGGAGCCTTACACGGTCGACGGCGTGACGCCCGCGCTGCCGGTGCCCGCGGACGCCGTCGAGCTGCTGGACTTCGGGGGCAGGCACAACCAGGAGCGGGTGCCGCAGCGCACCGCCTTGCACACGGGCGTGCACCTGCGGGAGAACCGCAAGGGCCGCACTGGCGCCGACAGCGCGTACGTGCTGCACGCGGGGCCCGCCGGGTTCGGCTTCGCGGCGGGGCGGGTGCATGCGGTGCACACCGCGTTCAGCGGCAACCACATCCACTACGCCGAGCGGTCATCCACCGGTGAGTGCCTGCTGGGCGGCGGCGAGCTGCTGCTGCCCGGCGAGATCCAGCTCGGCCGCGGCGAGTCCTACACCAGCCCGTGGTTGTACGGGTCGTTCGGTGAAGGACTCGACGAGGTCGCCCGCCGCTTCCACCGCCATCTGCGCGCGCGGCCCCGGCCGGTCTCGCCGCAGCGCCCGGTCACCCTGAACGTGTGGGAGGCGGTGTACTTCGACCACGACCGCGAGCGACTGCTCGATCTCGCCGACCGGGCGGCCGAAGTCGGCGTCGAGCGGTTCGTGCTCGACGACGGCTGGTTCGGCGCGCGCCGCAACGACCACGCCGGGCTGGGCGACTGGGTGGTGGCGGACGAGGTCTGGCCCGAAGGGCTGCACCCGCTCGTGGACCGCGTGCGCAAGCTGGGCATGCAGTTCGGGCTGTGGTTCGAGCCCGAAATGGTCAACCCCGATTCCGACGTCGCGCGCGCCCACCCGGAATGGATCATGGCCGCACGCCCGGAGTGGCCCATCGAATCGCGCCACCAGCAGGTGCTCAACCTCGGCATCCCCGGTGCCTACGCGCACGTCAAGGGGCAGCTACTGACGCTGCTCGACGAGTACGCCATCGGCTATGTCAAGTGGGACCACAACCGGGACCTGATCGAGGCGGGCAACCAGACCGACGGCGGCCGCCCCGGCGTCCACGCCCAGACGCTGGCGTTCTACCGGCTGCTCGACGAGATCCGTGCCGCGCATCCGGACCTGGAGATCGAGTCGTGCTCCTCGGGCGGCGCGCGGGTCGATCTGGAGGTGCTCGAGCGCACGGACCGGGTGTGGGTGTCGGACAACATCGACCCGCACGACCGCCAGCGGATGCTGGCCTGGACCGGACAGCTCCTGCCGCCGGAGTACCTCGGCTCGCACATCGCGTCGGGGCGCTCCCACTCCACGGGCCGGATCCACGATCTCGGGTTCCGGGCGGGCACTGCCGTCTTCGGCCACCTCGGCATCGAGTGGGACCTGGCCATGGCGTCGGCGGCCGAGATGGCCGAGCTGCGCGCGTGGATCGCGTTCTACAAGGAGCACCGCGAGTTCCTGCTCACGGGCGA
>DASWUV010000225.1:0-37192 GCA_036401495.1 Pseudonocardia sp.
TGTGCTCAGGGGGTGACGGGGAGGCGGTGGTCGGGTTCCGGCCGCTCGAACGCGTCGCCGTCGCGCTTGTAGGTCTTGAGCACGAAGTGGGTGGCGGTCGAGCGCACCCGGTCGATCGTCGAGAGCTTCTGCGAGACGAAGTCCGACACCGCGCGGATCGTCGGACCGGTGATCGTTGCGCGCAGGTCCTCGGTGCCGGAGACGAGGTAGACGCTGCGCACCTCGGGGAAGCGGGCGATGCGGTTGGCGACGTCGTCGAAGCCGACGTCGCGGGCAGGCGCGATCGAGACGTCGATGAAGGCCGTGACCGTCTCCCGGGTCGGGTCCCCGTAGAGTTCGCTGTCGACCGCGTCCCAGTCGACCACCGCGCGGTAGCGGCGGATCGCACCGGACCGCTCCCACGCGGCGATCTGCGCCCGCACGTCCTCCACCGGCAGGCCGGTCATCGTGGCGAGCGTGTCGGGGGTGAGCGTGGCGTCACGCTCGAGAAGCTCAAGGATCTGCCGCACACCACGACCCTAGGAGACGCAGGACGCGAGCCGCGTCACCGCCTCGGCGAGCGTCGTCTCGCCGACCGACGCGAAGCAGCACCGGGCGGCGCGGGTCTGGTCGGCGTGCACGGCGAACGCCGCTCCGGGGACGAAGGCCACGCCTGCCGCCAGCGCGCGGGGCAGCAACTCCGCCGTGTCGACTCCGCCGGGAAACTCCAGCCAGCAGAACATGCCGCCGGTGGGCGTCGAGCACGCGACGGTCGGGAGCTCTCGCGCGACGGCGTCGGTGAAGGCGCGTGCCCGCAGCGCAGTGGCCGCTCGGACGCCTGCGAGGTGCGTGTCGAGCCAACTCCGGTCGGCGAGCAACTCGGCGGCGATCGCCTGCGTGAACGCGGACCCGCAGAGGTCGGCGCCCTGCTTGAGCCGCTCGACGGCCGCCGCGATGGTGGGCGGGCCCGTCAGCCAGCCCACCCGCAGCGCCGGAGCGATGATCTTGGACGCGCTGCCGAGGCGGATCACCCGGTCGCTGTCGGCGGCCATGGGTCGCGCAGGCGCGCCGTCGAAGGCGAGCAGGCCGTAGGGATCGTCCTCGACGACGAGGAAGCCGTACCGGTCGGCCAGCGCGGCGAGCGCGACCCGACGGCCGGGCGCGAGCGTCACACCGCGGGGGTTGTGGAAGCTCGACACGGTGTGGACGAGCCGGGGCCGCAGACCTGCCGCCAACCGCTGGGCCAGCGTGTCGACGCGCATGCCGTCCTCGTCGAGCGGGATGCCGTGCAGCTGCGCACCTGCGGCCTGGAAGACCTGCAGGGCGCCGACGTACGCCGGGTCCTCGACGACGACGGCGTCTCCGGGATCGAGCATCGCCCTGGCCACCAAGTCCAGCGCCTGCTGGGAGCCGCTCGTGACGACGACGTCGGCAGGCCCGATCGCGCGGCCGCAGCGGGCGGACTCGTGCGCGGCAACGGCCTCGCGAAGTCGTGCGATGCCCGCCGTCTCCGCGTACTGGACGGCGGCGGGGTCGGTGAGCGCGGTCGCGGCCGCCGCGGCGATCCGCTCGCGGGGCAGCAGGTCGGCGGCGGGCAGCCCGCCTGCGAGACTGATCACCTCCGGGCGCGTGGTCAGCGTGAGCAGGTCGCGGATGGCCGAGCCGCGGACGGCGTCGAGTCGACGGGCAAGGGTGATCATGGGGTGCTCCTGGTCGATCGGGGGACTCCCTGGATCGACAGGGGCAAAGGATGCGCCGGGTGTGGCGACCCGTCGAGGGTCGCACCGTCGTCCCGGTTGATGGAAGCAACTTCCTAGAATGTGGGATCAGCGTCGGGTGAGTGCGGCCGGGTCGACGGTGACGGCATGGCCTGCGACGTCGAGGGTGACGGCTGCGGTGAACTCGCCTGACAGCTCGTAGGCGTCCTCGACCAGCGTGAAAGCGCGCAGCGAAGGCGCATCGTCGAGATCGATGATCCAGTACTGGGGAATCTGCGCCTCGGCGTACTCGGCGAACTTGAGGATCCGGTCGACCTTGCGGGTGCCATTGGAGAGGATCTCGACGGCGAGAAGGACGTCTGCCGCCGCCACGCGGGGAGGGTTCGCGTCGATCACAGAGGCGCGGGTGACAAGTACGTCGGGTATCCGGATGGTCAACGGTTGCGCGGTGACGACGACCTCGACCTCGATGACCGCGGTGAGCTCTGGCGGAACCCGCTCGTCGAGCCGGTAGCCGAGCCGCATCACCGCGCGTTGGTGCAGACTGAGCGGCTGCTGCATGATCGACAGCACCCCTTCGACGAGCTCGAGGCGGAACTGCTCGTCTTTGGGCATGGCTTCCCAGTCCGGCAGCGTGAGCTGGCGGCCAGCCCACGCCAGTATTTCGGCGGTCATGACCCTCCCTTTCGACGACGCCGATGCTCCCACGCCCCACCGACAGTCCGTGGCCGTTTCACGCAAGTGGCAGGCTGGACGGCATGGAACCCGGGCTCTTCGACCTCGACGACGCAGCCGAGACGGTGGCACCGGTCGAGCCGCCCTCGGCGAGCGCGCCCCTTGCCGTGCGGATGCGCCCGCAGACGCTGGACGAGGTGATCGGGCAAGCCCGGCTGCTGCGGCCGGGTGCGCCGCTGCGCAGGCTCGTCGAGGGCGGCGCGGCGGCGTCGGTGCTGCTCTACGGGCCGCCGGGCACCGGCAAGACCACGATCGCGCGACTGCTCGCTTCCGCAGGAGACGGCGGCGGGCGGCACTTCGTCGCGCTGTCGGCGCTGTCGTCGGGGGTGAAGGAGCTGCGGCAGGTGATCGACGACGCCCGGCGCCGCCGCGACCTGCGCGGCCGCCAGACCGTCCTGTTCATCGACGAGGTCCACCGCTTCTCCAAGACCCAGCAGGACGCGCTGCTCGGCGCCGTCGAGGACCGGATCGTGCTGCTGGTGGCCGCGACCACGGAGAACCCTTCGTTCTCCGTCGTGTCGCCGCTGTTGTCGCGGTCGCTGGTGCTGCGGCTGGAGTCGCTCACCGAGGACGACCTGCGCACGCTGCTGCGCAGAGCCGTCGCCGACAAGCGGGGGCTGGCCGACGCCGTGCGCTTGGCTTCCGACGCGGAGGACGCCCTCGTCCGGCTGGCGGCGGGCGACGCCCGGCGTGCCCTCACCGCGCTGGAGGCGGCCGCCGACGGGGTCGCGGGCACCGGCGGCTCGGTGATCGACCTGGCCGCCGTCGAACGCGCGGTCGCCGAGGCGAGCGTGCGCTACGACCGTCAGGGCGACCAGCACTACGACGTCATCAGCGCGTTCATCAAGTCGATCCGCGGCTCGGACCCCGACGCCGCGCTGCACTACCTCGCGCGCATGCTCGTGGCGGGGGAGGACCCGCGGTTCATCGCACGGCGGCTGATGGTCCACGCCAGCGAGGACGTGGGGCTCGCCGATCCCACCGCGCTGCAGGCCGCGACCGCCGCCGCGCAGGTCGTGCAGCTCGTCGGGCTGCCGGAATGCAGGCTGGCCCTTGCGCAGGCGACGCTGCACCTCGCCACCGCGCCCAAGTCGAACGCGGTGGTCTCCGCGATCGACGCGGCCATGACCGACGTCCGTGGGGGAGCGGTCGGCGCGGTCCCGGCGCACCTGCGCGACGGGCACTACGCGGGGGCCGAGCGGCTGGGCAACGCGGTCGGCTACCGCTACCCGCATGACGACCCCGACGGCGTGGTCGCCCAGCAGTACCCGCCCGACGACCTCGTGGGCCACGACTACTACACCCCGACCGGACGCGGCGCGGAGCGCGCAACTGCCGACCGCGTGACACGGCTGCGCGAAGCGGTCCGCGGCAGCTGACCGAGCCCCGCGCCCGCGCACACACCGTGCGTGGCCTGCACACGCTGCGCGCCCTGTGTGCGGGCGGGGTGGGCTACGCCGGATCGCGCAGCCCGCTCACGTCCACGGTGAACTGCATGGCGCGGTAGGGCCAGTTCGTCGCGGTGTTCCACTGGCTCACCACCAGGTGCAGCTCGGCGAGGGTGCTGCCGGGCAGGATGTAGCCGCCGTAGAGCTGCGCCACCCGCCCGACGGCGTGGTCCTCGGCGTCCCAGCCCACGCCCTGCAGGACGGTGGCCCGACGCGCGGTGTGCAGGTCGGCGACGGGGGAGTCGAGGACCAGCACGTCCATGCGGTAGTTCCCGTCGTCGAACACGACGAGCACCCACCGGTCTTCTACCGAAGAGCCGCCTCCGGCGGTAGGCACCCGGCGCAGGGACAGCTCGCCGAAGCGGCCGGGAAGAACCACCGTCGGACCTCGACCCCACCCCCACCCCTGGGTCGTGAGCCCCCACGGCTCCCAGGCCTCGACGTCCAGGACGCGCCGTTGCGGCACGCGCAGCAGGACCAGGCCCTTGTCGCGCTGGAAGCCCGTCGAGAACACGTAGACGTACCCGTCGTCGCCGCGCTCCCAGGTGAGGATCTGGAAGTAGCCCCCGAGATGGTCGGCGCGGAAGCGGACGCCGGTCGGCCGCCAGGTGACGCCGTTGTCGCGGGAGCGGTGCACCTCAGTCCAGCGCACGTTGCCCAGCTCGCGACACACCATGACGTGCAGGAACATCTCGTCGCCGAGCGTGATGAGGTCGGTCGGCAGCACGGTCGTGACCCGGCGGAGGTGCCGTCCCCAGCGGCGGATGCCGTTGTGCCGGTAGCGCACGACCTGACCGGCGCGCTCTCCCGGCCCCGCCGAGCCCGTCCACCGCAGGCCGCTGCGCACCGACGCGGGGTCGGCGAAGAGCACGACGGGCGCGCGCCAGCCCGGGCCGCCGACCGTCGGTCCGGCGAACGTGTCGCCGAACACCGACACGAGCCTGCCGTCCGGGGCCACCGCGGTGGCGCCCAGGTCCGTGCCGCCGACCTCGAACACGTCGGTGTGGCCGGGGCCGGTCAGGTCGCCGAGCTTCCGGGCAGGCTTCACGCGGGGCCACGCTCCACGGGGCAGCTCATGCACCGCGGCCCGCCACGGCCCCTGCCGAGCTCGCCGCCGGGGATCTCGAGCACCTCGACGCCGTGGCGCCGCAGGAACGTGTTGGTCGTGACGTTGCGCTCGTAGGTCACGACCACCCCTGGCGCGACGGCGAGGGTGTTGCAGCCGTCGTCCCACTGCTCGCGCTCGGCGGCGTGCACGTCCTGCTCGGCGGTGAGCACCCGAATCCCGGAAAGTCCCAGCACCTCGGCGATCGCCGCGTGCATGTGCTCGGGCGGGTGGTCGGTGAGGTCGAGCTCCTTCTCGTTGTCGCCGGGCCGGATCGTGTACGCGGGCAACATTCCCAGGCCCGCGTACTTGGTGAACGTCTCGGCGTCGACCATGGTCAGCACGGTGTCGAGGTGCATGAGCGCGCGGGTCTCCGGCATGCGCAGCGCCACGATGCGGTCGATCTCACCGCCGTCGAACAGCCGCCGCGCCAGCCGTTCGACGCCCGCGGGGACCGTGCGCTCGCTCATCCCGATCAACAGTGCGCCGCCGCCGAGCACGAGCATGTCGCCGCCCTCGGTCGTGGCGAGCCCGTTCTCCGCGCCCGATGACCAGATCCGGAATCCGCCGCCCGCGAACAGCGGGTGCCAGCGGTAGATCGCCTCGTAGTGCGCGGTCTCGCGCACCCGCGCCTTCTTGCGCATGCTGTTGATCGCCACGCCGCCGTGGATCCAGGCCGAGGTGTCGCGGGTGTAGAGGTGGTTGGGCAGCGGTTCCAGCACGAAGTCGTCGGGGGCGAGTACGTGGAAGGCCACCGAGCGCGGCTCCGGCACGCGGTCGAGGATCTCGCGCTTGGTGATCCCGCCGATGAGGTGGTCGGTGAGCGTGTCGAGGTCCATCGCGTCGAAGCAGTTGCGCAGCGCGTCGATCGCGAGCGGGCCGTAGATCCGCTCGTCGAAGATCCGGTCCAGGATGTGCACCTTGGCTTCGGGCCGCTCGACGGTGGTGCGCAGCAGCTCCCCGAACAGGTGCACGAGTACCCCGCGCTCGCGCAGCAGCTCGGCGAACCGGTCGTGCTCCTCCTGCGCGCGCGCCACCCACAGCACGTCGTCGAACAGCAGGCGGTCCTTGTTGCCGGGCGTGAGCCGTTTGAGCTCGAGCCCCGGTCGGTGCAGGATCACCTGGCGAAGCGGCCCGACCTCGGAGTCAACCCGGTACATGCTCCGAGATACTGCCAGCGGGAACACCGTCGTGCGGGAGGGGTTCGCGTGCCGCTGGATCCGGTGGACGAACGGATCGTCGGCATCCTCGTCGACGACGCCCGCCGCAGCTTCGCCGAGATCGGCGCCGCGGTGGGCCTCTCGGCGTCGGCGGTGAAGCGGCGCGTCGACCGGATGCGCGCCGCGGGAGCCATCACGGGGTTCACGGTGAAGCTCGACCCGGGGGCGCTCGGCTGGACCGTCGAGGGCTACGTCGAGCTGTTCTGCGGTGCCCGCACCCCGCCTGCGACGATCCGCGAAGCCGTCCGCCGGTTCCCCGAGGTGGTCGAGGCCAGCACGGTGTCCGGCGAGGCGGACGCGGTGCTGCGGATACTGGCCGCCGACATGCGGCACTTCGAGAAGGTGCTCGAACAGATCAGCGCAGCGCCGTTCGTGGTGCGGACCAAGTCGGTGCTGGTCTTGAGCCCCCTGTTGCGCCGCCCCGCGCACCCGCACGCCCCTGACTGACGCCGTGCGCGGAAACCGTCGCTGGGGCGACGGTTTCCGCGCACGGCGGGCTTCGCAACGATCGCGCGTCACCAGGCCCGAATGCGCAACAGATCCTCACTGACGGGCAACGGCGCGGGATTGTCCCGCGTGCGCCCGCTACCTACCGTGACGGTATCCGGCCCCACCGCGGCGGCCACCCCGCCTCACCCGTGGAGCGAGCCCATGACCAGCGTCCTTTCCCGTCCCCATTCGGCGGGGGAGCGCGTCGCCACTCGGCGGCACTACCTCATGTGCAGGCCGGAGCACTTCGCCGTGACCTACGCGATCAACCCCTGGATGCATCCTGGCGTCGCGGTGGACGTCGACCTGGCCGTGGCGCAGTGGGACGCCCTGCGGCGCACCTACCTCGACCTCGGCCACCGCGTCGACCTCATCGACCCGGTGCCGGGGCTGCCCGACATGGTCTACGCCGCCAACGGCGCCACGGTGGTGGACGGCGTGGTCTACGGCGCCCGGTTCCGGCACACCGAGCGCTCGCCGGAGGCCGCCGCACACCGCGCATGGTTCGCGGCGGCCGGGTTCGGCGAGGTCGTCGTCCCGGAGTACACCAACGAAGGCGAGGGCGACCTGCTCGTCGCGGGTCGGGTGATACTGGCCGGGTCCGGGTTCCGCACCGACCCGCACGCACACGTCGAAGCCGCGCGCGTCCTGCGGCGTGCGGTGGTGCCGCTGGAGCTCGTGGATCCGCGCTTCTACCACCTGGACACCGCCCTCGCGGTGCTGGACGAGACGACCGTCGCGTGGCTGCCCGAGGCGTTCGCGCCCGACTCCCGCTCCGTGCTGCGCCGCCGCTTCCCCGATGCCGTCCTCGCCACGCAGGCGGACGCGGCGGTACTCGGCCTCAACGCGGTGAGCGACGGCCGCCATGTCGTCCTGCCCGCCGAGGCCACCGACCTCGCCACCGCGCTTGCCGAGCGCGGCTTCGTCCCCGTGCCCGTTGCCCTGTCCGAGCTGCGCAAGGGCGGCGGCGGACCCAAGTGCTGCACGCTGGAGGTGCGCGCATGACCCTGCTCGACAACATCGACAACATCGACACTGCCACCGGGACCGCGACCGCGTTCCACACCCGCCTCGTCGACGAGCACTCCGCGCACAACTACCACCCGCTGCCCGTGGTCCTCTCCCACGGGCAGGGTGCGTGGGTCACCGACGTCGAGGGGCGCCGCTACCTGGACTTCCTCGCGGGCTACTCGGCGCTGAACTTCGGCCACGGGCACCCCGACCTGCTCGCCGCCGCCCACCGCCAGCTCGACAGGGTGACGCTGACGAGCAGGGCGTTCGGCAACGACCAGCTCGGGCCGTTCTGCGCGGAACTGTCCGGTCTGCTCGACAAGCAGATGGTGTTGCCGATGAACACGGGCGCGGAGGCCGTGGAGTCCGGCATCAAGGTCGCCCGCAAGTGGGGCTACGAGGTCAAGGGTGTTCCCGACGGCCGTGCGCGGATCGTCGTCGCCGCCGACGCCTTCCACGGCAGGACGACGACCATCGTGGGCTTCTCCACCGACCCGGACGCGCGCGGCGGCTTCGGTCCGTTCACCCCCGGCTTCGACGTCGTGCCCTACGGCGACCTCGACGCCGTGGCTGCCGCGCTGACGCCCGACACCGTCGCGGTGCTCGTCGAGCCGATCCAGGGTGAGGCCGGGGTCGTCGTGCCGCCCGCGGGTTATCTGGCCGGGATCAGGGAGATCTGCGACCGCGGGAACATGCTCTTCGTCGCCGACGAGGTACAGGCGGGGCTCGGCCGCACCGGGCACCTGCTCGCCACCCGGGCCGCAGGCGTCGACGCCGACGTCTACCTGCTCGGCAAAGCGCTCGGCGGCGGGATCATGCCGTTGTCGGCGGTCGTCGCCGACGCCGACGTCCTGGGCGTGCTGCGGCCCGGCCAGCACGGCAGCACGTTCGGCGGCAACCCGCTGGCCTGCGCGGTCGGCCGGGCGGTGGTCCGGCTGCTCGACGAGGGTGCCATCCTTGAGCACGCCCGGCGCCTCGGTGAGCACCTGCACGGCAGGCTCGCGGGCCTCGTCGGACACGGGGTCGTCGCGGTGCGCAGCGTCGGGCTCTGGGCAGGCGTGGACATCGACCCCGAGCTGGGCAGCGGCCGCGCGGTCAGCGAGGCGCTCGCGGCGCGGGGCGTGCTCGTCAAGGACACGCACGGGTCGACGGTGCGGCTCTCACCGCCGCTGGTCGTCACCGAGGCCGAGCTCGACACCGCCATGGACGCGTTGACGCATACGCTGGCCACGATGCGCCGTCTGTGACGGGGCCTAACGGCAGAGACCGAGAACGTTACTCCGCTTGGCGCAGCGCACCTGCCGCTGGGCGACCCGAAGAGGCGGTTCAACGCACCGCGGCAGCGCCTGCCGGCTCTGGGGGCGGGCCGCTCGGCGCCTGCCGCGAGCCCCAGCCGGAGCACCCTGACCCTCACGTTGCGTAACATCGTTGCGGCGGCTTCGGGAGTCTCTTCCGAGCGGTCCACAAGAGTCCACCGTGGATCGTAGTCCGGCACATCGGGGTGCCGAGGCTCGCTCCCTCGGCTCGCCCGTATGCCTGCCGCACCCGATCGGACGCGCAGGCTCTCCTGGCATCGGAACGAGGGTTCGCGGGTCGCCGTCGACTGCGGGTCGGGCAGGCAAACCGATCTCGATCATGTACCCCTCTGGCACCCGCGGCCGAGGACGCCGCGGTCGGCGTCCGGTGGCGCGTGTACCCCGGCATAGGGCCCTGACCTGGTCCTGAAGCGCCGCAATTCGGGGGCGGCCCCCGGCTGCGGCGGTGCGTGCCTGCACCCGGAAGCGGCAGGCTCGACTGCCGCCGACGGCTGGGCGAGCAGTCTGTGCTTGCTCGGATTTTCGCTCGGCGGCGATGGCCGCGCTGACCCCCCGCGGCCTGTACGCGGTCCTCGACCCGCGTACACCGACCAGCCCGCGTAGGCCGAACGCAGAATCGGTTGCGTCGGGCAGCGCGCGTCGCGCACGGTCACGATTTCGCGCGAGCCGCGCCCGCCCGTGGCGCCTCTTCTGGAGGGCAGACCGTCTGCCGCATCATGCGGAGAGTAACCGATACATGGGTCACCTACCCTTGACTCAACTTTGGGGTGACCCCAAGATGCTCTCTTGAAGGTTGTACGAAAGCTCGGTAGCGGCGCAGGGCACAGCGTCGATGCGGAGCATGGGAGTGGCGACGCGTGCGGTCGGGGGACTGCGCGCGACTATCCAGACGGCACATCGCCTCTTCTGCGCACTGAGCATTACGCGGCACCCGCCTTGGGAGCGGTGGGGTGGCGCGAAACGCGCCGGGCTTCGGCCCGGCGCCACGTGAACTTTGGGGGAGGGGTACCCACTATGTGCCAATCTACGATGGCGCCTGCGGCATGAACACAGTCGTCCGCGACAGCGTCGCCGACACCGGTAAAGAGCCCGACCAGCTGCCGGACGTGGCGACCGTCCTCGAGCGTCTCGTGCCTGCGGCGGTTGCAGGCGACCTGGGCGCCCGCGACCGGTTGCTCGCCGAGATCCAGCCGTTGGTCCAGCGCTACTGCAGAGGCAGGCTGGGCCGCAACGAGGGCGTCATCGGCTCGGCCGACGACGTCGCACAGGACGTCTGTCTGGCGGTGATCAGCGCCTTGCCGAACTACGAGATCAAGGGGCTGTCGTTCCGGGCGTTCGTCTACGGCATCGCCGCGCACAAGGTCACCGACGCGTTCCGGGCCATCGGCCGCAACCGGAGCGATCCCGTTGCGGACCTGCCCGATTCGCCGGTCCTGCACGACGGCCCCGAACAGCGGCTCCTGGCCGCCGAGCTGGCCGAACGGCTGGGCCACCTGCTTCACCGGCTCACCCCCCGCCAGCGCGAGGTGCTCGTGCTGCGCATCGCGGTCGGGCTGTCGGCGGAGGAGACCGCGCAGGCCGTCGGCTCCACGCCGGGTGCGGTCCGGGTCACGCAGCACCGGGCGCTCAACCGCCTGCGCGGCGTCATCGGCGGCCCTCTGGACGTCGACCCCGAGGACCCCGACGACCTGCCCGACGACCCGCCGTCCGCCTTCCCCGCGTAGCCGTCCTGGCCTGCCTCGCGCATCCCCGAACCCGGGGGTGCGCGACGAGGTGCGGGTAGTAGCCTTGCCGCGATCATGGCTATAGGTCGTGACAGTGCACGTCGTGGGTCGAGGAGGGCACCGGTGACCGCTGGTCAGATCGCTGCGCTGATCGCGGCGGGGGCCTTCGTGGTCCTCGTGCTGCTGCTGGCCGTCCCCCTGCTCAAGCTCGGTCGCACGCTCGACGAGGCCACCATCGCGATCCGCAAGGCCCACGAGGGCAGCGCCCCGCTGCTCGACGACGCGCAGGTGACCCTGCGCCAGGTCAACACGCAGCTGGACCGGGTGGACGGCATCACCTCGAGCGCCCGCACGGTCACGAGCAACGTGTCCGTGCTGACCTCGCTGTTCACCGCCACGCTCGGTGGCCCGCTCGTGCGCGCCGCCGCCTTCTCCTATGGCCTCAACAAGGCCATCAAGTCCCGCCGCGGCGACAAGGGCGCAGCCAAGGTCCTCCGCCGCTCCCGCCGGAAGCGCGCCGCATGAGACGGCTTTTCTGGCTGGGACTCGGGCTCGCCGCGGGCACCTACGTTGCCCGAAGGGCGCAGACGGCTGCCCAGGCCCTGACCCCCGCCGGGATCGGGGCCAACCTCGCCGACGGACTGCGTGAGCTCGGTGCGGGGCTCGGCGCGTTCGGTGCGGAGGTGCGCGCGGGCATGACCGAGCGCGAGGAGGAGCTCACCACACTCGTCGAGCGCCGCACCGGTGATCACCTGCCGACGATCGGTGAGGCGCTGGCCGAGCCCTCGCCCGCACCTCGCGCGCGAGCGCGCAGGGCAGGGGCCTGAGCCCTCGTCGCGGGCGGCCACCGCCTGCCGGCTCTGCCCCTGCCGTTTCCGCGCCCATCGTCCTCCGCAGCAGAAAGCCGTTCCTCCCGTGCAGACCCACGAAATCATCAGCCGCTTCACCGAGCACTTCGTCGCCGCGGGCCACACCCGCGTGCCCAGCGCGTCGCTCATCCTCGACGACCCGACCCTGCTCTTCGTCAACGCGGGCATGGTCCAGTTCAAGCCGTACTTCCTCGGCGACGCCCCTGCGCCGTACCCGCGCGCCACCTCCGTCCAGAAATGCGTGCGCACCGGCGACATCGAAGAGGTGGGCAAGACCACCCGGCACAACACCTTCTTCCAGATGGCAGGCAACTTCTCCTTCGGCGACTACTTCAAGGAAGGCGCCATCGGCTACGCGTGGGACCTGGTCACGGGCGCCTACGGGATCGACCCGAACCGGCTGTGGGCCACGGTCTACCGCGACGACGACGAGGCGTTCGACCTGTGGCGGAAGGTCACCGGGCTGCCCGAGGAACGCATCCAGCGCCGCGGCGGCAAGGACAACTACTGGGACATGGGGGTGCCGGGCCCCGGCGGCCCGTGCTCGGAGATCTACTTCGACCGCGGCCCCGCCTACGGCCGCGACGGCGGCCCCGAGGCCGACGAAGACCGCTACCTGGAGATCTGGAACCTGGTCTTCATGCAGGACATCCGCGGCGACCGGTCGCCCAAGGACGACTTCCCGCCGATCGGCACGCTGCCGAAGAAGAACATCGACACCGGCATGGGCGTCGAGCGCGTCGCGACGCTGCTGCAAGACGTGCCCAGCGTGTACGACACGGATCTCGTGCGTCCGGTGATCGCCCGCGCGGAGGAGTTCTCCGGCCGCCGCTACGGCGCCGACGCAGGCGACGACGTCCGCTTCCGGGTGATCGCCGACCACGCCCGCTCCGGCGTCATGATCATCGGTGACGGGGTCACGCCCTCCAACGAGGGGCGGGGTTACGTGTTGCGGCGCCTGTTGCGCCGGATCGTGCGCTCGGCCCGGCTCCTGGGGGTCCACGAGCCGGTGCTGCCCGCGTTCGCCGAGGTCGTGCGGGACGAGATGGCCCCGTCCTACCCGGAGCTGGCGCTGGAGTTCGAGCGCATCTCCGCGGTCATGACCGTCGAGGAGGACGCCTTCCTGCAGACGCTCACCACCGGTTCGAAGATCTTCGACGTCGCCGTCGCCGCCACCAAGCAGGCCGGTGGCACGCGGCTCGCGGGCGACCAGGCGTTCAAGCTGCATGACACCTACGGCTTCCCGATCGACCTCACGCTGGAGATGGCGAGCGAGGCCGGGCTCACGGTCGACGAGCAGGGCTTCCGCACGTTGATGGCCGAGCAGCGCAACCGGGCCAAGGCCGACGCGGCCGCGCACAAGACCGGCCACACCGACGGCACGGCCTACCGGCAGGTGCTCGACGCCGCCGGGGGCACCGCCTTCCTCGGCTACACCGACCTGGCCGCCGAGTCGCGGGTCGTCGGGCTCGTCGTCGACGGCGTCGGGGTGCCCGCAGCGGGTGCGGGGACGGCCGTCGAGGTCGTGCTCGACCGGACGCCCTTCTACGCGGAGGGCGGCGGTCAGCAGGCCGACACGGGCTGGGTCCGCGGCGACGGGTTCGTCGTCGACGTGGCCGACGTCCAAGCGCCGGTGGCAGGGCTGTCGGTGCACCGGGGCCTCGTGCGCGAGGGCGAGATCACGGTCGGGGCCCCCGCCCACGCCGAGGTCGACACCGGCCGCCGGGCCGCGATCTCCCGGTCGCACTCGGCCACGCACCTCGTCCACGCGGGCATGCGCAAGGCGCTGGGCGACGCCGCGGCCCAGGCAGGCTCGCTCAACGCGCCGGGACGGCTGCGGTTCGACTTCACCTCGCCCGCGGGGGCGGTGCCCCCCTCGGTGCTCGCCGACGTCGAGGACGAGGTCAACGACGTCCTTCTCAACGACTACGAGGTGCACGCGTTCCTCACCACGCAGGACGAGGCGCGGCGGCTCGGCGCGATGGCGTTGTTCGGCGAGAAGTACGGCGACTCGGTGCGCGTCGTGGAGATCGGCGACTACTCCCGCGAGTTGTGCGGGGGCACCCACGTGGCCCGCTCTGGGCAGCTGGGGCTGGTCAAGCTGCTGTCGGAAGCCTCGATCGGGGCGGGCGTGCGGCGCGTCGAAGCGCTCGTCGGGTTGGACGCGTTCCGGTACCTGGCCAAGGAGCACGTGCTGGTGTCCCAGCTGGCCGAGCAGTTCAAAGCCAAGCCGGAGGAGCTGCCGGAGCGCATCGGCGGCATCGTCGAACGGCTGCGGCAGGCCGAACGCGAGCTGGAGAAGGTGCGCGCGGACGCCGTGCTGTCGTCGGCGGGGGCACTGACAGGCGGCGCCGAGGACATGGGCGGCACGGCGTTGGTCGCCGCCACCGTGCCCGACGGTGTCGCCGCAGCCGACCTGCGCGCGCTCGCGGTCGACGTGCGCGGACGGCTGGGCGCCCGGTCGGGCGTGGTCGCGCTCTTCGCGGCCGACGCGGCGGGGAAGCTCTCGTTCGTCGTCGCCACGACCGCCGCGGCCCGCGACGCCGGTTTCGCGGCCGGGAAGCTCGTGCCGGTCTTCGCGCCCGCGATCGCGGGCCGCGGCGGCGGCAAGCCCGATCTCGCACAGGGCGGCGGCACGAACCCCGCAGGCATCCCGGCGGCGATCGACGCGCTGCGCCGGGAGCTGGCGGCCCGGTGACCGTTTCCGAGGGGCACCGCGCACCGGCGATTCCGCGTCCGTGGGACGAAGCACGTCCGCGGTGACCGGGCAGCGGGGGCGGCGGCTGGGCATCGACGTCGGGGCGGTGCGGGTCGGGGTGGCGCTGAGTGATCCCGACGGTGTGCTGGCCACGCCGTTGGTCACCGTCCCCCGCGACGTCGAGGGCGGCTCCGACGTGCGGACGCTGGCCGGGCTCGTGGCCGAGCACGCGGCCGTCGAGGTGGTCGTCGGGCTGCCGCGGACGTTGGCGGGGCGGGAGGGTGCCGCCGCCGAGGCCGCACGCGCGTTCGGCGAAGCGCTGGGCGCCGCGCTGTCGGTGCCGGTGGTGTACGCCGACGAACGGCTGACGACGGTCGTCGCGACCCGGCAACTCCGCTCACGGGGGGTGAACACCCGTAAGCAGCGGGCCGTGATCGACCAGGCCGCCGCCGTAGCGATCCTGCAGACGTGGTTGGACGCCCGTCGGTGACGGGGGCCGGCCGGGGTGCGCCCACCCCGCCCCGGTTACGCTCCGGCATCGTGCGGCGCGACGGAGTGGACCCCACGCCTCCTGTCGAGGATCCGGCAGCGGGCCCGGCCGAGGAGGACGTGTCGCAGACCGTCCAGATCCAAGCGGTCGGCGGCAGGCGTGAGGCACGGGAGGCGGCCCGCCCGCGGCGGCGCAAGGGTCGTACCGCCATCGTCGCCTTGGCGGTGTTGCTCCTCGTCGGGGGCGTCGCGGGCGGCGGCTGGTACCTCTACCACTCCCTGCTCGTCACGCCCGACTTCCAGGGCTCGGGCACGGGGGACGTCGTCATCCAGGTGCACGACGGCGACACCACGAGCCGGATCGGTGCCGAGCTCGCGCGGCGCGGCGTCGTCGAGGTGCCCGCGTCGTTCACCGAGGCCGCGTCGGGCAACGACCGCGTGCGGTCGGTCCAGCCGGGCTTCTACCAGCTGCGCGAGCGGATGTCGGGCGCATCGGCCGTCGCCTTGCTGCTGGACCCGGCTGCGCGGGTGGGGCAGCTCGACATCCGCGGCGGCCTGCAGCTCGACGACACCAAGGCCCCTGACGGCACGGTCACCCCCGGTGTGCTTTCCCTGATCGCGCAGGCCACGTGCGCGACGGTCGACGGGGCCAAGAAGTGCCTGACGGCCGACGCGTTGCGCACGGCCATGGCGAAGACCGACCCCGCCGAGCTCGGCGTCCCGCAGTGGGCGCTGCCCGACGTCGCCAAGGCCGCGCCGACCCGCCGACTGGAAGGCCTGCTGCTGCCCGGTCGCTACGACGTCGAGCCCGGCACGCAGGCCGTGGACGTGCTGCGTGGGCTGCTGAGCGCGTCGGTGGACCGGATCGACGCCACCGGGCTGGTGTCGGGCGCGGCCAAGGTCGGGATGTCGCCGTATGACGTGCTGATCGTGGCGTCGCTCGTCGAGAAGGAGTCGATCGTCGCGGACATGCCGAAGGTCGCGCGCGTCGTCTACAACCGGCTCGGCGCGGGCCAGCGGCTCGAGCTGGACACCACGATCAACTACCCGCTCGACGTCCCCTCGCTGTACACGAGCCCCGGCAACCGGGGAAAGCCGGGGCCGTACAACACCTACCTCAACACCGGGCTGCCGATCACGCCGATCGCGGCGGCGGGCCAGGACGCCGTCGCAGCCGCGCTGGCTCCCGCCGAAGGGCCGTGGATGTTCTTCGTGCCGTGCGCGAAGGACGGCACGTCCTGCTTCGCCACGACGTTCCCCGAGCACCAGGTGAACGTGGCGAAGGCGCACGCCAACGGCGTCTTCTAGCCGTGCGCGAATAACGTTGTTCCGGCGACGTTTTCCGCGCACGAACCCTATTGGCCCCAGAAGCCCGGCGGGGGCAGCGGCGACGGGGTGGCCGTCCGGTCGGTGCGCGCCTCCGCGGAGAACCGGCGGTCGAGGTCGGACCCGGCCACCACCCGCGCGGGGAAGGGATCCGCCGCGGTCTGCCGACGCAGGTCGTCGACTGGTAGCGGGGCCGCCGAGGCCGCCAGCACGAGGTTGCCGAACCGGCGCCCGCGCAGGACGTCCGGCGGCGCGGCCACGGCGACGTGGCGGAACGCCGCACGGGCCGCACTGACCTGCGAGCCCGCGAACGTGAGCGCGGGCCCGCCGTCGGCGACGTTCGCGATGTAGACGCCGCCGGGGGCGAGCGACCGCGCGGCGAGCGCGGCGAACTGCATTGAGGTCAGGTGCGCCGGAGTCCGCGCCCCGGAGAAGACGTCGAGCACGACCAGGTCCAGTGAGCCGGGCGTGGTCGCGGTGAGCGCGGCGCGGGCGTCCGCGACGTGGACGTCGATCCCCAGGCCGTCAGCAGGCAGGCGGTGGGCCACGAACTCGGTCAGCAGCCGGTCCAGCTCCACCACGGTCTGCGTCGAGCCGGGCCGTGTCGCCGCGACGTAGCGGGCCAGCGTCCACGCGCCCCCGCCGAGGTGCAGCGCCCGCAGCGGGGCGTAGGGCTCCGCGGCGAGGTCGACGACGTGGCCGATCCGCCGCATGTACTCGAACTCCAGGTGGTTCGGGTCGTCCAGGTCGACGTGGCTCTGCGCGGTCCCGTCGATCAGCAGCGTCCAACCCTGCGGACGGTCGCGGTCACCGATGAGCTCCGCCGTGCCGTGATCGACTTCGGCGCGGAACACGGCGCGGGCGGGGCGTGTCATGGCCCGACCATCATGCCTCCCGTAACCGGCGCGACATGCGGCGGCATTAGGTTGAGGTCCCCGATCAACCGGAGGTCCGTGTGCTGCTGTCCCCGCACGAGCAGGAGCGGTTGCTGCTGCACGTCGCCGCCGATCTGGCGCGGCAGCGCCGGGCCCGCGGGCTGAAGCTCAACTACCCCGAGGCCGTCGCGACGATCAGCGCGTGGGTCCTGGAGGGGGCCCGCGACGGGCGCAGCGTCGCTGAGCTGATGACGGGCGGGCAGTCCGTGCTCGCGCGCGACGACGTCATGGACGGCGTGCCGGAGATGATCTCCTCCGTGCAGGTCGAGGCCACGTTCCCCGACGGCACGAAGCTCGTCACCGTGCACCGGCCCATCTCATGACGGGAGAGTCCGTGGTCCCCGGGGAGTACCTCCTCGCCGACGAGCCGGTCGTGATCGACCGTGAGCGCACGGAGCTCGTCGTCGTCAACTCGGGTGACCGCCCGGTGCAGGTCGGCTCGCACTACCACTTCGCCGCGGCCAACCCGGCCCTGCTGTTCGACCGGGCAGCGGCAGAGGGCAGGCGGCTGGCGGTGCCTGCAGGGACCGCGGTGCGGTTCGAACCGGGCATCGAGCGCACCGTGGCGCTCGTCGAGCTGGGCGGGTCGAAGACCGTGCCGGGGCTGCGGCTCCCCGACGCTGTGCAGGCGTCGTCGTGACCGGCGAACCGTGGATCATCGACCGGGCGCGGTACGCCGAGCTGTACGGCCCGACCGTCGGCGACCGGGTGCGGCTGGCCGACACCGACCTCGTCATCGAGGTCACCGAGGACCGCTGCCGTGGCCCACAGGGCGGCGACGAGGTGGTCTTCGGCGGCGGCAAGGTCATCCGGGAGTCCATGGGCCAGGCCAGGGCCACCCGCGGCGAGGGCACGCCCGACCTGGTGATCACCGGCGCGCTGGTGCTGGACCACTGGGGCGTCGTGAAGGCCGACGTCGGCGTGCGCGACGGGCGCATCGTCGGGCTCGGCAAGGCGGGCAACCCGGACATCATGGACGGCGTCTCGCCCGAGCTGGTGATCGGCCCGTCCACGGAGATCATCGCGGGCAACGGCATGATCCTCACCGCGGGCGGCGTGGACTGCCACGTGCACCTGATCTCGCCGACGCAGATCCCGGAGGCGCTGGCCTCCGGCGTCACCACGTGGATCGGCGGCGGCACCGGCCCCGCGGACGGCACGAAGGCCACCACCGTCACCCCCGGGTCGTGGTACGTCGCGCGGATGCTCGAGTCGCTCGACGCCGCGCCCCTGAACATCGCGCTGCTGGGCAAGGGCAACACCGTCAGCGTCGACGCGCTGCACGAGCAGGTCGAGACCGGGATCAGCGGGTTCAAGCTGCACGAGGACTGGGGCTCGACGCCCGCGGCGATCGACGCGTGCCTGCGGGTGGCCGACCAGACCGGCGTGCAGGTGGCGATCCACACCGACACGCTCAACGAGGCGGGCTACGTCCAGGACACCCTCGCCGCGATCGCCGGGCGCGGCATCCACGCGTACCACACCGAAGGCGCGGGCGGCGGCCACGCGCCGGACATCATCACGGTGGCGGGGCAGCCGAACGTGTTGCCGTCGTCGACGAACCCGACGCGCCCGCACACCGTCAACACGGTCGACGAGCACCTCGACATGCTGATGGTCTGCCACCACCTCAAGCCGACGGTGCCGGAGGACCTGGCGTTCGCCGAGTCGCGGATCCGGCCGTCGACGATCGCCGCCGAGGACCTGCTGCACGACCTCGGCGCGATCTCCATGATCGGCTCGGACTCGCAGGCGATGGGCCGGGTCGGCGAGGTGCCGCTGCGGACGTGGCAGACCGCGCACGTCGGCAAGAAGCGGTGGGGAGCGCTGCCGGGCGACGGGGCGGCGGACAACATGCGGGCGCGCCGCTATGTCGCCAAGTACACGATCTGCCCGGCCATCGCGCACGGCCTCGACGAGGAGGTGGGGTCGGTCGAGGTGGGCAAGCTGGCCGACCTCGTGCTGTACGCGCCCGCGTTCTTCGGGGTCCGACCCTCGTTGGTGATCAAGGGCGGGGTGATCGCCTACGCGGCGATGGGTGATGCCAACGCGTCCATCCCGACGCCGCAGCCCGTGCTGCCGAGGCCGATGTTCGGGGCGGAGCCGGTGACGGCGGCGGCGACGTCGGTGCACTTCGTGGCGCCGTCGGCGGTGACGGCGGGCATCGCCGACCGGCTTGCCGTGCGGAGACGGCTGGTGCCGGTGCGCGACACCCGCTCGCTCACCAAGGCCGACATGCCCGGCAACGACGCGCTGCCGCGGATCGAGGTCGACCCCGACACGTTCACCGTGCGGATCGACGGTGAGGTGGTCGAAGCCGCGCCCGCCGTCGAGCTGCCGATGGCCCAGCGCTACTTCCTGTTCTGAGCATGGGACAGGTGGTGGGGGCATGACGACGGCGGGCCTGCTGCTGCTCGCCGACTCCCGGCTGCCCTCGGGCGGCCACGGGCACTCCGGGGGCGTGGAGGCGCTCGTCGACCGCGGCCTGCTGCGCAGCGTCGAGGACCTCGCCGTGTTCCTGGCGGGACGGTTGGCGACGGGCGCGGCCGTTCCGGCCGGGGCGGCGGCGGCGGGGTGCGCGCTGGCCGGTGGCGCGGGTCCGATCACGTGGGAGGTCTGGGACAACGCCGTGTCCGCCCGCCTGCCTGCCTCCGCCACGCGCGCCGCGTCCTACGCGCAGGGGGCGGCGCTGCTGCGCACCGCGTCGCTCGTGTGGCGGTCGGCCGGACTGGTCGGCCTGCGCGCGCTGCCGAAGGCACACCATCCGCTGGTGCTGGGGGCGGCCGCGGCGGCCGTCGGCGCCGCACCTGCCGACGCGGCGCTGCTCGCCGTCCACCATGTGATCGGCGGGGCGTGCACGGCCGCGGTCCGGCTGCTCGGGCTCGACCCGCTCGCCGTCGCCGGTGTCGCGGCGCGGGCCGGGAAGGCCGCTGAACCCGTCGCGGCCGCGGCCACCCGCGCGGCCCGCGCCGCGGTCGCCACCGCCGATCCGCGGTTGCTGCCTGCGGACGGCAACCCGTTGCACGACGTACTGGCCCAGCTGCATCGACTGAAGGAGGCGACCCTCTTTGCATCGTGACGACCTGCTCACGCCCGCCCCGCTGACCGCCGCGCCCGCGGGCCCCCTGCGCGTCGGCATCGGCGGCCCGGTCGGCGGCGGCAAGACCGCGCTGGTCGCCGCGCTGTGCCGGGCGCTGCGCGACGACCTTTCCATGGTGGTCGTGACCAACGACATCTACACGGAGGAGGACGCCGAGTTCCTCCGCCGCCACGGGGTGCTGCCCGACGACCGCATCCGGGCCGTGCGCACCGGGTGCTGCCCGCACACCGCGATCCGCGACGACATCACCGCCAACCTCGACGCCGTCGAGGAGCTCGTCGCCCGCCACGACCCGGATCTCGTGCTCGTCGAGAGCGGCGGCGACAACCTCACCGCAACCTTCAGCTACGGCCTCGTGCACGCGCAGATCTTCGTGCTCGACGTCGCGGGCGGGGACAAGGTGCCGCGCAAGGGCGGCCCCGGCGTCACCCGCTCTGACCTGCTCGTCGTCAACAAGATCGACCTCGCGCCGCTCGTCGGAGCGGACCTCGAGGTCATGCGGGTCGACGCGGAGAAGGTGCGGGAGGGGCGCCCGACGGTGCTGACGTCGCTGCGCGAGCAGCCCGACGCCGCCGCCATCGTGGAGTGGATCATGCCCCAGGTGCGGGCGCGCCGGGAGTGACGACGCAGGCACCGCCCGGCCTGCCCGTCGGATCCGCGACGGACACGGCCGCGAGCGAACGCGGGGCGGCCTCGACGGGCAGGGTTGGCGGCGCGACCGCCAGGGCGGGGATCACCGCGTCGGCGTCGATCGCGGCGGACGTCGACAGGGGGCGCCCGCGCATCCGCTGGACCCATGCCTGGCCGATCGTGCTCCGCCCGACCGGCGACGCGCGGGTGCATCTCGTGCACGGCGCGGGCGGCCCGCTCGGCGGCGATGAGCTCCGGCTGGACGTGCAGGTGGGAGCGGCGGCCACGCTCGCCGTGCGCAGCGCGGGAGCGACGCTCGTCCAGCCGGGGCGCTCCGGTGAGCCCGCCCGGTGGGACATCGGCGTCGCCGTCGACGATGACGCCGTGCTGGACTGGGCGCCCGAGCCGACGGTCGTCGCCGACGGTGCGACGTTTCACACGTCACTGCAGCTCGACCTGGGGACGGACGCCCGCGCCGTGGTCCGTGAGGTCGTCGTGCTCGGCCGCCACGGTCGCGTCGGCGGCCGTTACCAGGGTCGGCTCGGCATCACGGTCGGAGGTGCTGCGCTGCTCGCGCACACGACGTTGCTGGACGGAGCAGATCCCGCACTCAGGGGCCCGGGCGGCTCGGCGGGGGCGCGGGCCGTCGGGACGCTGCTCCTCGCGGGCGTCTGTGACACGGCTGAGGTGGTCGCGGTGGGCCCGGCCGCGGTGGGTCCGGCCGCGGTGGGTCCGGCCGCGGTGGGCCCGATCTCGACGGGCCCGGCCGCGGCGGGAGAAGACCAGCGTGTGCGTTGGGCGTGGACCGAGCTGGACGGCCCCGGCCGCATGCTGCTCGCCGTCGGCGAGCCCGGCGCGGTGATCGCCGTGCTCGACGCGGCAGCCGCGCGGCTCAGCCGGGCATGATCCATCCGGTGACGCTGTCGAGTGGCAACGTCAGCAGCACGCGCTGGTCGGTGACCATCGCGGCCCGGTACTCGTCCCAGTCCGGGTGTTCGCCCGCGGCGGCGCGGTAGTAGTCGACCAGTGCGTCGACCGTGGCGTCATGGGGATCGGCAGCGGCCGCCGTCAGCTGCGCGGTCCCCTCGCCTACCGCGTAGCTGCGCAGGTCGGGCGTCATGACCAGGTACGTGGCGCGGGGGTCCCGCCGAAGGTTGCGGGTCTTGGCCCGCGTCTCCGTGACCGACACCGTCAGCGTCAGCGTGTCGGCGTCGAACAGGTGGGTCACGACGGAGGCCTGCGGTCGGCCGTTGCGCTTCAGCGTGATGAGGGACCCGCCACGCTGCTTCGCGAACAGCTCGGTCAATGCGGGATCGATGGCCATCTGCACTCCTCTGTACCGGCAACGCGTCTCGCACCGCATTGACAGTTGACCGGCGGACCCTATTCCCGAGTGATCGCCGCGGGTTGCACCGTATCGGGGTGCGCGCCGCCGTGAGGTGCAGATCGGCGCGATCAACCCCCGATCTTCGAGTTGTCCCCATCGCCACCCGCCATCCACAGTTTCCCGCACGCCCTGGCGCCCCGGCCGCGTGGTGCCGAGCATCGAGGTATGGAAATGGTGCTGGTCGCGGCGCTCGCACTGGGCGTCGCCGGGATGGTGGCGGGCGCGCTCGCGCGCGGGCTCTTGGGCAGGCTGCGGCGCGGGGTGCGGGTGCGGGCGCCGGTGTGCGAGCTGTCCATCGGTGCGCTGTGGGCGATCAGCGGCGGCCTGTGGGGCGCGGGGGCGGTGGCGACGCACTGGCTGCCCGCACTGCTCGGACTGGCCTGGCTCGGCGTCGCGGCCGGGCTGGTCGATCTGCGCAGCTACCGGCTGCCCGACGCCCTCACCCTGCCCGCAGCGGGCCTCGCCCCGCTGGCGCTCCTGCCGCTGGGAGTTGGCGCCGTCGGCAGGGGACTGGCCGGTTGCGCGGTGGCCGTCGCGTGCTACGGGGTCGTGCATCTCGCCCTGCCCGCGGCGCTGGGCGCGGGCGACGTCAAGCTCGCGGCGTCGCTGGGGACGGTCTTGGGCGCCGTCTCCTGGGGTGCGCTCGTCGTGGCGGCCGGGCTCGCGGCCGTCGCCACCGCAGCGGCCGCACTGGTTGCCGTGGGCCGCGGCGACCTGGCGCACGGCGAAAAGGAGCGCGGCGTGGTGCCGCATGGCCCTTCGATGCTCGCGGCGAGCTGGGTGGTGGTCGAGCTCGCCGCGGTCGGCGCACCCGCGGCGCCGCCGTGACCCGCGCGCTGCCGTGACCCGCGCGCTGCCGTGACCCGCGCGCTGCCGTGACCCGCGGCCACAGGCCGCCGTGACCCCTGCCGCGGCCGCTGAGGGCAGGCGCCGTGGCCCCTGCCGCCGTGGCCCGTGCGGTCGGGGCCCGTGCTGCCGTGACCCACGCCGTGACCGCCGTGCGAAAATCCAGGCGTGCTGCGCTGGATCACCGCCGGGGAGTCCCACGGTCCTGCTCTCGTGGCCGTGCTGGAGGGCATGGTCGCCGGGGTGGAGATCACCACCAAGGAGCTGGCCGCGGAGCTCGCCCGCCGCCGCCTCGGCTACGGCCGCGGCGCGCGGATGAAGTTCGAGGCCGACGAGCTGGAGGTCATCGGAGGGATCCGGCACGGCGTGACGCAGGGTGGACCGGTCGCGGTCCGGATCGGCAACACCGAGTGGCCCAAGTGGGAGACGGTCATGGCCGCCGACCCCGTCGACCCGGAGCTCATCACGAACCGCGCTCGCAACGCGCCGCTGACGCGCCCCCGGCCCGGCCACGCCGATCTTGCCGGCATGACGAAGTTCGGGTTCGACGACGCCCGCCCGGTGTTGGAGCGGGCCAGTGCGAGGGAGACCGCGGCCAGGGTCGTGCTGGGCACGGTGGCGCGCGCGTTCCTCAAACAGGCGCTCGACGTCGACATCGTGTCGCACGTCGTCGCGCTCGGCGCCGTCGAGGCGCCCGAAGGAGAGGGGCCTGGGCCCACTGAGGGGGAGCGGGTCGACGGGAGCCCGGTGCGCGCCTACAGCGACGAGACCACCGCGGCGATGGTCGCGGAGGTCGACGCCGCGCAGGCCGAAGGCGACACCCTCGGCGGGGTCGTCGAGGTCATCGCCTACGGGCTGCCCGTCGGCCTCGGCTCCTACGTGCAGTCCGACCGGCGCCTGGACGCCCGGTTGGCGGGCGTCCTGATGGGCATCCAGGCGATGAAGGGCGTCGAGATCGGCGACGGGTTCCGCACTGCCCGTCGCCGCGGCAGCGCCGCACACGACGAGATGCTGCCGGGCGACCCGGTCAAGCGCCTCACCAACCGCGCAGGCGGGATCGAAGGAGGCATGACCAACGGCGAGCCGGTGCGGGTCCGCGCGGCGATGAAGCCGATCTCCACCGTGCCCAGGGCGCTCCGCACCGTCGACGTCGCCACCGGCGAGGCGGCGCAGGCGATCCACCAGCGCTCCGACGTCTGCGCGGTGCCCGCGGCGGGGGTGGTGGCCGAGGCGATGGTCGCGCTGGTGCTCGCCGACGCGGCGCTCGAGAAGTTCGGCGGCGACTCGCTCGGCGAGACACGCCGCAACCTGCGCTCCTACCTGCAGGCGCCCACACAGTTCTAGACCCGCGGGCGCCTCCGAGTCGGTGACGAGGTCAGCGCAGGCCAATCATGGCGTGCGAGATCGGGCGGGCGCTCCCGGCTAACCGGCGGGTGGGCGGCGGCGGCCCTGGCGAGTGCCCTTCTTGAAGGCGGCGGCCGATGTGCCCGCCGTCTTCGCCTTCGGCTCGGCTCTGGGTCGCGGTGCGGGGGCGCCGGTCGTGCCGTTGCCCGTCTTGCCCTCGCCGGTTTTGCCCTCGCCGGTTTTGCCCTCGCCCGTTTTGCCACTGCCCTTCCCGGTGTCGCCCGCCTTACCGTCGACCGCATCGTCGTGCGGTGCGAACGGGTTGAACGGGGTGCCGGTGCCGGAGCTGCCGGGATGGCGCAGCTGGGGCTCGATGTGCGCTTGAGCGGCGCGGCGGGGGAGCGGGAGGGGAGCCGGGTCCGCCAGGCCCGCAGGCGGCGGCGGTTCCTCGAGCCGGTGCTTGGGGCGGGCGGCGTGACCGTCGCGCCTCGGTGTCGAGCCGCGCGGCCCCCTTCCGTTGTCCTGGTCCACCCACCCCTCCATTCGTGGCGACGGCGGCCGCTGGGGCGTCACCGGCTGAGACCGATCTTCGCGGCGAACGCTATCTGATCACCCGAATGGGCTCCTCGCGGCCCGCCCTGCCGCCTGCGGCGCGGGAGGCAGGCGCCTGCTACTACCCTTGTCGCGGTGAGTCCGCAGAGACGCCCGAGCGTGGTGCTGGTCGGCCCGCCAGGGGCAGGCAAGACCACTGTCGGACGGGCGCTGGCGCGGCGCATGGGTCTTCCGTTCACCGACATCGACGCGATCATCGTCGAGCGCGCGGGGAAGTCGATCGCGGACCTGTTCACCGACGACGGCGAAGATGTCTTCCGGGACCTGGAGCGGACGGTCGTCGCCGAGGCACTCGAGGCGACCGAGGGCGTGCTCGCGCTCGGCGGCGGCTCGGTCCTCGCGGCGGAGACCCGAGAACGGCTGCGGGGACACCGGGTGGTGTACCTGACGGTGGGGCTGGCCGACGGCATCCGCCGCACCGGCATGTCCGGCGTGCGCCCGCTGCTGGCAGGGGTCAACCCCCGTGCGACCTTCAGGGCGCTGCTCGACGCCAGGGCGCCGCTCTACCGCGAGGTGGCCGCGTACGAGATCGACACGAGCAGGCTGAGCGCAGGCCAGGTGGTACGCGCCGTGCTGGTGGCGCTCGGCGAGCCGTCCGGTCCCGAGGACCAGGACGACCAGGACGATGTCCTCGACGACGCGACCCTGCACGACGAGCCGCTGTTGCCGAGCCCGACGTTCGGGCGACCGCCGTCCGACCACGACAACAACGGCGATTACCACAGCGACCACGACAACAGCGACACCGGCGACACGGCGTCGGCGAAGTAGGACAGTTGGGATTGCGCAGATGAGCGAGATCGACCGGATCGACGTCACGGGGGAGCGGCCCTACCCCGTGCTGGTCGGCCGCGGTGTGCGCGACCGCCTGGCAACGACGGTCGCCGACCTCGGCGCGACGACCGCGGTGCTCATCCACCAGCCTGCCCTCGCGGACACGGCAGACGAGGTGCGCGCCGCGCTCGCCGTCGTGGGGGTCGAGGCGCACCGCGTCGAGATCCCCGACGCCGAGGACGGCAAGAACATCGCGGTCGCGGGCTTCTGCTGGGAGGTGTGCGGACGCATCGGGCTCACCCGCTCCGACGTCGTCATCTCCCTCGGCGGGGGAGCGGCCACCGATCTCGCCGGGTTCGTGGCCGCCACCTGGATGCGCGGCGTCCGCGTCGTGCACGTGCCCACGACGCTGCTGGCCATGGTCGACGCCGCGGTGGGCGGCAAGACCGGCGTCAACACCGACGCAGGCAAGAACCTCGTCGGTGCCTTCCACGAGCCCGCCGCGGTTCTCGTCGACCTCGCCACCCTCGACACGCTCCCGCCTGCCGAGATCACCGCGGGCAGCGCGGAGATCATCAAGGCCGGGTTCATCGCGGACCCGGTGATCCTCGACCTCGTCGAGTCCGATCCCGCCGCCGCCCTCGACCCGGCAGGCGACACCCTCGGTGAGCTGGTGCGCCGCGCGATCACGGTGAAGGCCGAGGTGGTGGCGTCCGACCTGCGTGAGTCGCACCTGCGGGAGATCCTCAACTACGGCCACACACTCGGGCACGCGATCGAGCGCCGCGAGGAGTACCGGTGGCGCCACGGCTGCGCGGTGAGCGTCGGGCTGGTGTTCGCCGCGGAGCTCGCCAGGGCCGCGGGCCGCCTCGACGACGCCACCGCCGATCGCCACCGCAGCGTGCTCTCCTCCGTGGGCTTGCCGGTGACGTACGTGCCGGGCGCACTGCCGGAGCTGGTCGAGACCATGCGGGGCGACAAGAAGGCGCGCGGCGGCACGCTGCGGTTCGTCGTGCTCGACGGGCTCGCGAAGCCCGCAAGGCTGGAAGGGCCCGAACCGGGCCTGTTGGAAACCGCCTACGCGGCGCTGCGCCCGTGAGCGTGAGCGCGCGGCGGGAGGCGTTGCGCGCGTTGCTGCCCGCGGCCGGAGTGGCCGCCCTGCTGGTGACCGACCTGGTCAACGTCCGCTACCTGACCGGGTTCACCGGCTCGAACGCGGCGCTGCTCGTCCACGTCGACGGGGACGCCGCCAGCCGTTTCTGCACGGACGGGCGTTACCGGACGCAGGCCGCGGAGCAGGTGCCCGACCTGCCGTCGGTGATCGATCGGGCCTGCGCGCTCGCCCTCGCGGGCGCGGCGGCGGAGCTCGACGTGCGGCGGCTCGGCTTCGAGTCCGACCACGTCACGGTCGACGCGTACAGCGCGCTCGCCGAGAAGGCGCTGCCCGTCGCCATGGTTCGGGTTCCGGGGTCGGTGCAGCGGCTGCGGACTGTCAAAGACGACGTCGAGGTGGCCGCGCTGCGCGCCGCCTGCGCCGCGGCGGACGCCGCGCTGGCCGACCTGATCAGCGGTGGGCAGCTCACGCCCGACCGGACGGAGGCGCAGGTCGCCGCCGCGCTGGAGAGCCGGATGCGCGAGCACGGCGCGCAGGGGCCCTCGTTCGACACCATCGTCGCCGCGGGCCCGCATTCCGCCGTGCCCCACCACAGCCCGACGGGCACACCGCTGCGCCGCGGTGATCTCGTCAAGCTCGACTTCGGCGCGCTCGTCGACGGCTACCACTCCGACATGACCCGCACGGTGGTGCTCGGGCAGGCCGCCCCGTGGCAGCGCGACCTCTACGCGCTGGTGGGCGCCGCGCAGGCCGCCGGACGGGCGGCGCTGCGGGCAGGTGCCGACGTGGCCGACGTCGACGCGGCCGCCCGCGGCGTCATCGCCGAAGCAGGCCGCGGTGCGGAGTTCCCGCACGGCCTCGGCCACGGCGTCGGCCTCCAGATCCACGAGGCCCCACTGCTCGCGGCCACCGCTTCGGGTCCGCTCGCCCCGGGCATGGTCGTCACCGTCGAGCCCGGCGTGTACCTCGAAGGGCGCGGCGGTGTCCGGATCGAGGACACGCTCGTGGTCGGCGACGGCAGCCCCGCGCTGCTCACGCTGTTCCCCAAGGACCTGCTGGAGATCTGAGCGGGCTATCCTGAGAGACGGACGACGGCGCCGACGCGCGCCGCACACCCCGGCGCGTGCAGATCCCCGCGCCACCGACGAGCGCAGGAGTTCCAGAACCCCGTGGCCACCACGAACGACCTGAAGAACGGACTGGTGCTGAACCTCGACGGCCAGCTCTGGTCTGTCACCGCGTTTCAGCACGTCAAGCCAGGTAAGGGCGGCGCATTCGTGCGCACGACCCTGAAGAACGTCATGACCGGCAAGGTGGTCGACAAGACCTTCAACGCGGGCACCAAGGTCGACACGGCCACCGTCGACCGCCGGGACATGACCTTCCTCTACCGCGACGGCGCCGACTTCGTTTTCATGGACGGCGACACGTACGACCAGATCCCGATCCCGGAGGCGACGGTCGGCACGGCCGCGGGCTACCTCCTGGAGAACCAGACCGCGATGGTCGCGCTGCACGAGGGCATCGCGCTCTACGTCGAGCTGCCCGCCTCGGTGGAGCTGGTCATCGGGCACACCGAGCCGGGTCTGCAGGGCGACCGGTCCACCGGCGGCACCAAGCCCGCCACGCTGGAGACGGGCGCCGAGATCCAGGTGCCGCTGTTCCTCACAACGGGCGAGCGGGTCAAGGTCGACACGCGCGACGGCCGCTACCTCGGCCGCGTCTCCTCCTGATGAACCCAGTCGTCCCGATGAGCCCTGTCGTCGTGCTGGGCCCTGTCGTCTTGCCGGACGCTGTTCGATGATCAGGGCCCGCACCCGCGCGCGCAAACGTGCGCTGGACATCCTCTTCGAGTCCGAGGCTCGCGGCGACGACCCGCTCGAGGTGCTGGCCCAGCGCCGCGAGACCGACGACGCACCTCCCGTTTCGGACTATGCCGCCCTGCTCGTCGAGGGCGTCACGACGCACCGCGAGCGCATCGACCAGCTGCTCGCGGAGCACGCGGAGGGCTGGACGGTGGCCCGCATGCCCGCCGTCGACCGCACGCTGTTGCGCATCGGGGTGTTCGAGCTGCTGTGGGTCGACGAGATCGACGACCCGGTGGCGATCACCGAGGCCGTCGAGCTGGCCCGCACCCTCTCCACCGACGACAGCCCCCGTTTCCTCAACGGCGTGCTCGGGCGCATCTCCGACATCGCCGAGCCCCTGCGCGCAGCGCGCTGACGCGGCACGCGGCAGCGCGCTGACGCGGCACGCGCAGCGCGAGGCCTGCAGGCAGCGCTGCCGGATGAACGGCCCGGCTCCCTTCCCCAGGAGCCGGACCGTCACGGCGCGGGGCGCGCCTCGGGAGGCAGGACCCCCCACTCGATGAGCTGGTCGGTCAGCTCGCCGGGCGTCTTGTCGTAGATGATCGACAGGGAACGCAGGTCTTCGGCGCGGATCGAGAGCACCTTGCCGTTGTAGTCGCCGCGCTGGCTCTGGATCGCCGCTGCGTAGCGGGCGAGCGGGCCGACCTTGTCCGCAGGAAGGGCCTGCAGCCGCTCGAGATTGATGACGATCTTGGTGGCGGGCTCGGAGCCCGAAGGGACGCGGCCCTCGGGGAGCAGCTCGGCCACCGGCACACCGTAGAAGTCGGCCAGCTCGGCGAGCTTCTGCACGGTCACGGCGCGGTCGCCGCGCTCGTAGGACCCGACGACGACCGCCTTCCAGCGGCCGCCCGACTTCTGCTCTACTCCGTGTAACGACAAACCCTGCTGCTGCCGGATCGCGCGCAGCTTGCCGCCTAGCGCCTTGGCGTAGTCGCCCATGCTGGCGACCTCCTCACTTGCTCTTCGCGTCGGCCGCGGGACCGACATGGTGCTGACCTGGGGGTACTGCGTGGGGAGCCGTGCGGGTACCGCGCTGTCGGACGGTCACAACCCGCAGCCGCGGTGCCCCGCTGCCGCGACCGCTGTCGAGAACGTGAATTCGATACGGAGAGTAATCATGCGCTTGCTCCGCCGTTCGGTCAAGCCGCGTGCCCCCTCCCGGCGATCCCGTCGCCCTAGATCACTCGAACGGCTGATCGACAGCCTTCGGCCAGGCGTTACTGGGCCGTTACCAGGCTTGTTGACGATGCCATCGTCTCAGTGCGTGTTCATGGCCGTGACCCCTGGGGTACCTGTGGGTGGCGGCGCCGCTCACAGCCGGTGCTCTTCCGGCCTGCTGCTAGGTTCTGCTGCGTACCGATCCGATCCTTTAAGCCCGTCCTGAGAGGCGGGGAAGGAGAGACCCGTGGCGCAGAACCGCCGCGCGGACGCGGGCGGAGGCGTCGACGAGCGGGAGCTGCTCTCCGCATCCGACGTCGCCCGCACCGTCGCCCGCATCGCCCATCAGATCATCGAGAAGACCGCGGGCGTCGAGAACGTCGTGCTCGTCGGCATCCCCACCCGTGGCGCCGTGCTCGCCCGCCGCCTGGCCGCAGGCGTCGCCGAGTTCAGCGGCTTCGCCGTGCCCGTCGGCATCGTGGATCCCACGCTGCACCGCGACGACCTGCGCCGCCGCCCCGCGCGCCCGCTGGAGAGCACCGACATCCCCGACGGCGGGCTCGACGACGCGCTCGTCGTGCTCATCGACGATGTGCTGATGTCGGGCCGGACCGTGCGCGCCGCGCTCGACGCACTGGCCGACCACGGGCGCCCGCGCGCCGTGCAATTGGCGGTGCTGGTCGACCGCGGCCACCGGGAGCTGCCGATCCGAGCCGACTACGTGGGCAAGAACGTGCCGACGGCACGCGACGAGCAGGTCAGGGTGCTGCTCGCCGAGATCGACGGGGTCGACGCGGTGCGGCTGGCCAAGGGCGCGCAGCAGTGAGGCACCTCCTTTCGGTGACCGACCTCGACGCCGCCGCCGCGACCGCCCTGCTCGACACCGCCGACCGGCTGCGCCAGGCCTTGCTGGGCCGCGAGGTCCGCAAGCTGCCGACGCTGCGCGGCCGCACCGTGATCACCATGTTCTACGAGAACTCGACGCGCACGCGCGTGTCGTTCGAGGTGGCGGGCAAGTGGATGAGCGCGGACACGGTCAACGTCAGCGCTTCGGGCTCCTCGGTGGCCAAGGGGGAGTCGCTGCGCGACACCGCGCTCACCCTCTCCGCGATGGGCGGCGACTGCCTGGTGGTGCGCCACCCGGCGTCCGGCGCGGCGCACCGCCTCGCAGGCTGGGTCGACAAGGACCGGGCGAGCACCGGCACGGCGACGGCGATCGTCAACGCGGGGGACGGCACCCACGAGCACCCCACGCAGGCCCTGTTGGACGCCGCCACACTGCGCGATCGCCTCGGCGGGATCGCGGGCAGGCGGATCGCGATCGTCGGCGACGTGCTGCACAGCAGGGTCGCGCGGTCGAACGTGTTCCTGCTCGCGACGCTGGGCGCCGAGGTCGTGCTCGTCGCGCCGCCGACGCTGCTGCCCGTCGGGGTGGAGCAGTGGCCCTGCCGGGTGAGCCCCGAGCTGGACGCCGAGCTGCCGACACTGGACGCGGTGATGATGTTGCGGGTGCAGGCGGAGCGGATGCACGGGGCGTTCTTCCCCTCTGCGCGGGAGTACGCGGTGGGCTACGGCCTCTCCGAGGATCGGGCCGCGCTGCTGCCCGAGCACGCCGTCGTACTGCACCCCGGGCCGATGGTGCGCGGCATGGAGATCGCCCCCGCGGTGGCCGACGCGCCCAGCTCCGCGGTGCTCGCACAGGTCCGCAACGGCGTCCACGTGCGCATGGCGGTCCTCTACCACCTGCTGGCGGGAGCCCCGGAATGACGGACCTGGTGATCACGGGTGCTCGGCCGTACGGCGAAGGCGAGCCGGTGGACGTCCTCGTGCGCGACGGCGTCGTCGCCGAGATCGGGTCGGGCCTTTCCGGGTCCGCGGAGGTCCTCGACGCCGAAGGGCTGGTCCTGCTGCCCGGCTTCGTCGACCTGCACACCCACCTGCGGGAGCCCGGCGGCGAGGAGTCCGAGACGATAGCGACGGGCTCGGCCGCCGCCGCGCTCGGTGGGTTCACCGCGGTGTTCGCGATGGCCAACACCGACCCGGTGGCCGACACGGACGTCGTCGCGCTGCACGTGCGTCGCCGCGGTGTCGAGGTCGGGCTGGTCGACGTGCACCCCGTCGGCGCGGTCACCGTCGGACTGGGCGGCACCCGGATGGCCGAGCTGGGCACGATGGCCCGCTCCGCCGCGCAGGTGCGGATGTTCTCCGACGACGGCCACTGCGTGCACGACCCGCTGATCATGCGCAGGGCGCTGGAGTACGCCTCCGCGCTCGACGTCGTCATCGCCCAGCACGCCGAGGACCATCGGCTCACCGCGGGCGCGCAGGCCCACGAGGGTGTGGTCGCGTCGCGGCTCGGCCTGGCCGGGTGGCCCGCCACGGCCGAGGAGACGATCGTCGCCCGCGACTGCGCGCTGGCCAGGGAGGCACGGGCACGGCTGCACATCTGCCACGTCTCCAGCGCCCACACGGTGGCCGTCCTGCGTGCGGCCAAGGCGGCGGGGGTGCGGGTGACCGCCGAGGTCACACCGCACCACCTGTTGCTCACCGACGCCAGGCTCACCGGCTACGACCCGGTGAACAAGGTCAACCCGCCGTTGCGCAGCGCCCAGGACGCCGAGGCGATGCGGGCCGCGCTCGCCGAGGGCGTGCTCGACGTCGTGGCCACCGACCACGCTCCGCACGCCGCGCAGTACAAGGACACGGAGTGGGATGCGGCGCGGCCGGGCATGCTCGGGCTGCAGACGGCGCTGTCGGTCGTGGTACACACGATGGTCGAGCCGGGCCAGCTGGACTGGCGCGGAGTGGCGCGGGTGCTGTCGGAGCGGCCTGCGGAGATCGGCGGACTGCCCGACCACGGCAGGCCGATCGCCGTGGGGGAGCCCGCGACGTTCGCGCTCGTCGACCCCGACGGCGTGTGGACGGTGCGCGGCGCCCAGTTGGCCAGCCGGGCGTCGAACACGCCCTACGAAGGAATGCGGCTGCCCGCCACGGTGGTCGCCACGGTACTGCGCGGTCAGATCACCGCGAGAGACGGGAAGGTGAGGGCATGAGCGCGGTGCTGGTGCTCGAGGACGGGCGGATCTTCCGCGGTGCGGCCTTCGGGGCGCTCGGCGAGGGCCTGGGTGAGGCCGTGTTCACCACCGGCATGACCGGCTACCAGGAGACGCTGACCGACCCGTCCTACCACCGCCAGATCGTCGTCCAGACCGCTCCGCAGATCGGCAACACCGGCTGGAACGACGAGGACGACGAGTCGGGCGCGATCCAGGTGGCGGGCTACGTCGTGCGCGACCCCTCGCGGTCGCCGTCGAACTGGCGCTCGCGCCGCCCGCTGCAGGAGGAGCTCGCGCGGCAGGGCATCGTCGGCGTGGCGGGTATCGACACCCGCGCGCTGGTGCGGCACCTGCGCGAGCACGGGGCGATGCGCTCGGGGGTGTTCTCCGGCGACCGGTTGGCGCCGGACGCCGACCTGGTCGAGCGGGTGCGGCAGAGTCCGCCGATGGCGGGTGCGGACCTCTACGGCGCGGTGACGACCCGGAAGTCCTACGTCATCCCGGCGGTCGGTGAGCCGCGGTTCCGGGTCGCCGCGCTGGACGTCGGCATCAAGTCGAACACGCCGCGGATGCTGGCCGCGCGGGGCATCGAGACCCACGTGCTGCCTGCGTCGAGCACGATCGAGCAGGTCGAAGCGCTGGCGCCCGACGGGTTCTTCCTCTCCAACGGACCCGGTGACCCGGCGACCGCCGACGCGCCGGTGGCGCTGACCCGCCAGGTGCTCGAGCGGCGGATCCCGCTGTTCGGCATCTGCTTCGGCAACCAGATCCTCGCCCGTGCGCTCGGCCGCGGCACCTACAAGCTGCGCTACGGGCACCGCGGCATCAACATCCCGGTCGTCGAGCACGCCACGGGCCGGGTGGCGATCACGTCGCAGAACCACGGCTTCGCCGTCGAAGGCGAGGCGGGAGAGCGGTGGGACGGCCCGTTCGGCCCCGCCGAGATCACCCACACCTGCCCCAACGACGGCTGTGTGGAGGGACTGCGCGCGCTCGACGTACCCGCCTTCAGCGTGCAGTACCACCCGGAGGCGGCCGCGGGCCCCCACGACGCGGCCGACCTCTTCGACCGCTTCGCCAACCTCATGCAGGGAGCAGGCTGATGCCTCGCCGCGACGACATACGGCACGTGATGGTGATCGGCTCGGGGCCGATCGTCATCGGGCAGGCCTGCGAGTTCGACTACTCCGGCACCCAGGCCTGCCGGGTGCTGCGCGAAGAGGGCATCCGCGTCTCGCTGGTCAACTCCAACCCGGCGACGATCATGACGGACCCGGAGTTCGCCGACGCCACCTACGTGGAGCCGATCACCCCGGAGTTCGTGGAGCAGGTGATCGCCAAGGAGCGCCCGGACGCGATCCTCGCCACGCTGGGCGGGCAGACCGCGCTGAACACGGCGATGGCGCTGCACGAGCGCGGGGTGCTCGAGCGCTACGCCGTCGAGCTGATCGGCGCCGACGTCGAGGCCATCCAGCGCGGTGAGGACCGACTGAAGTTCAAGGAGATCGTCCAGTCCATCGGCGGGGACGTGCCGCGCTCGGCCGTCTGCCATTCGATGGACGAGGTGCGCGCCGCGGCGGCGGAGCTGGGCCTCCCGGTCGTCATCCGGCCGTCGTTCACGATGGGCGGCCTCGGCTCGGGCATGGCGCACACCGACGCCGACCTCGACCGCCTCGCGGGCGCCGGGCTGGCGGCGTCGCCGGTCACGGAGGTGCTCATCGAGGAGTCGGTGCTCGGGTGGAAGGAGTTCGAGCTGGAGCTGATGCGCGACCACCACGACAACGTGGTCGTCGTCTGCTCCATCGAGAACCTCGACCCGATGGGCGTGCACACCGGCGACTCGATCACCGTCGCCCCCGCGATGACGCTGACCGACCGCGAGTACCAGCACATGCGCGACGTCGGCATCGCGGTGCTCCGCGCGGTGGGCGTCGACACGGGCGGCTGCAACATCCAGTTCGCCGTCGACCCCGGCACCGGGCGGCTGGTCGTCATCGAGATGAACCCGCGGGTGTCGCGGTCCTCGGCGCTCGCGTCGAAGGCGACCGGCTTCCCCATCGCCAAGATCGCCGCGAAGCTCGCCATCGGGTACACCCTCGACGAGATCCGCAACGACATCACCGGCGAGACCCCGGCCGCGTTCGAGCCGACGCTGGACTACGTCGTGGTGAAGATCCCGCGGTTCGCGTTCGAGAAGTTCCCCGGCGCCGACCCCGAGCTGACGACGACGATGAAGAGCGTCGGCGAGGCGATGGCGCTCGGGCGGTCGTTCCCCGAGGCGCTGGGCAAGGCGCTGCGCTCGATGGAGACCGCGGCGGCCGGATTCTGGACGACCCCCGACCCGGACGGCGAGCCCGACGTCGCCACGCCGACCGACGGCCGCATCTACGGTGTCGAGCGGCTGCTGCGGGCCGGTGTGTCGGTCGCCGAGGTCGCGAAGCGGTCGGGCATCGACCCGTGGTTCGTCGACCAGATCAACGGCCTGGTGGAGCTGCGGGCCGAGATCCTCGACGCGGCCGTGCTCGACGCCGACCTCCTGCGGCGGGCGAAGCGGACGGGCCTTTCCGACCGGCAGCTCGCCGCGCTGCGCCCCGAGCTCGCGGGCGAGGACGGCGTGCGCACGCTGCGCCACCGGCTGGGGGTGCGCCCGGTCTACAAGACCGTCGACACGTGCGCCGCGGAGTTCGCCGCGCGTACCCCGTACCACTACAGCGCCTACGAGACCGACCCGCTGGCCGAGTCGGAGATCGCTCGGCAGACCGAGCGGCCCAAGGTGCTGATCCTCGGGTCGGGCCCCAACCGGATCGGGCAGGGCATCGAGTTCGACTACTCGTGCGTGCACGCCGTGATGGCGCTGCGCGCCGCTCCGGACAACGGCGGGGCCGGGTTCGAGACGGTGATGGTGAACTGCAACCCCGAGACCGTCTCCACCGACTACGACACCGCCGACCGCCTCTACTTCGAGCCGCTGACGTTCGAGGACGTGCTGGAGGTGATCCACGCCGAGCAGGAGTCGGGCACCGTCGTGGGGGTGATCGTGCAGCTCGGCGGCCAGACGCCGCTGGGGCTCGCGGCCCGGCTCACCGCCGCGGGCGTGCCGGTGGTCGGCACGAGCGCCGCGGCGATCGACCTCGCCGAGGACCGCGGCGCGTTCGGCGAGGTGCTGCGCAAGGCGGCCCTCCCGGCGCCCGCGTTCGGCATGGCGACCTCCTTCGAGCAGGCGCGGGAGATCGCCGACCGCATCGGCTACCCGGTGCTCGTCCGGCCCTCCTACGTGCTCGGCGGCCGGGGCATGGAGATCGTCTACGACGACGAGACGCTGGCGGGCTACATCGCGCGGGCGACGACGATCAGCCCCGATCGGCCCGTCATGGTCGACAAGTTCCTCGACGACGCCGTGGAGATCGACGTCGACGCGCTGTGCGACGGCACCGAGGTGTTCATCGGCGGGGTCATGGAGCACATCGAGGAGGCCGGGGTGCACTCCGGCGACTCCTCCTGCGCGCTCCCACCGATCACGCTCGGCCGTTCCGTGCTCGCGGAGGTGCGCCGCTGCACCGAGGCCATCGCGCACGGCGTGGGCGTGCGCGGGCTGCTCAACGTCCAGTACGCCCTGCACGGCGACGTGCTGTACGTGCTGGAGGCCAATCCCCGCGCGTCGCGCACGGTGCCGTTCGTGTCGAAGGCGACGGCGGTGCCGCTCGCGAAGGCGGCCGCGCGGATCATGCTCGGCACGTCGATCGCGACCCTGCGCGACGAGGGCATCCTGCCTGCCGAGGGCGACGGCGGCGAGCTTCCGCCGGACGCGCCGATCGCCGTCAAGGAGGCGGTGCTGCCCTTCCACCGGTTCCGCACGCGGGAGGGCAAGGGCGTGGACCCGCTGCTGGGGCCGGAGATGAAGTCGACGGGCGAGGTGATGGGGTTCGACGCGTCGTTCGGCGCGGCGTTCGCCAAGTCGCAGGCCGGGGCGTACGGGTCGCTGCCGACGTCGGGGCGGGTGTTCGTGTCGATGGCCGACCGCGACAAGCGCGCGATGATCTTCCCGGTGCTGCGCCTGGCCGCGCTCGGGTTCGAGGTGCTGGCGACCGCGGGCACGGCGGAGGTCCTGCGGCGGCACGGGCTGGCCGCCACCGTGGTGCGCAAGCACTACGAGGCCACCGACGACAACAGCGAGACGATCATCGACCGGATCATGGCGGGCGACGTCGACATCATCATCAACACGCCCTACGGCAACTCGG
>DASWUV010000226.1:0-2221 GCA_036401495.1 Pseudonocardia sp.
CCGCACCGCGGAGAACGCCACCGCGCCCGACGCGCTGACCACCCGGGGCGCGTCGGAGACGGCCAGCACCGCCGAGAAGCCCACCCCGAACCGGCCGACCGAGCCGACGTCGTCCCACTTGGCCGATGCGCGGAGCGACGCGAGCGCGGCGACACCCGCACTCGTCAGCGGTACGCCGGTGTTGGCGACGCGCAGCTCGTGGCCGAGCGCACCGTCGTCGACGACCGTGACGCGCAGCCGCCCCTCGCCGCCCGCCGCGTCGGCCGCGTTCTGGGCGAGCTCGACGAACCAGGTGTCGGCGTAGCCGCCGAGGCGCAGGTCCTCCTCGGCGTTGGCGTCCTCGCGGAACCGGGTCGGCGAGGCCGCCCACGCGTCCAGGACCGAGCCGCGCAGCGCGGCGGTGCCAAAGGGGTCGGGGCCGAAGGGGTCGGGGCCGGAAGGGTCGGGGCCGGAAGGGTCGGGCACCGGGCTACTCAGCGGGCTCCAAGTCCACGCCGTCGTCGTAGACCAGCTCCGCGACCGTCACCGGGCTCGTCGCCTCGGCCCGGACGTCGGAGTGCGCACCACAGCCGAACCCGGCGGCGACGACGGCCCCGTCGGCGGGCGCGTAGGCGTTGCCGCACACCCCGAACGCCGACCGCAGCGCACCCGCGAGCGGCAGCAGGAACGCGCAGGTGCCGCACGAGCCGGGCGCGGAGCGAGCCATCTCGGAGGCGGGTCCGTGCGGACCGTCGTACCAGCGTTCGGCGGCCTCGTCGCGACCGAGCCGCGACAGCACCCGGGCACGCCCCAGCCCGACCTCGCGCGCGACCTCCTCGACCGCCTCGTCGTCCGACTGCACGTAGCCGGGCGCGATCCGGGGATCGTCGTCGGGGGTGGGCAGCAGGTCGCCGACGCCGAGGTCGCCGGGGCGGACACGCTCGTCCCACGGCACCCAGCCGGGCGCGATCAACGCGTCGGGGCCGGGCAGCAGCACGACCTCGCTGACGGTGACCGGCGCATCCGGGTCCGCGACGGCGAGCGTCACCGACCAGCGCCACCCCCGGTACCCGCCTTGTTCGGCCGCGAAGTAGTGGGTGAGCGAGCCGTCGTCGCCCGCGACGCTTTCCAGATGCGCCCCGACGGCCGCGGCGCCGTCCACCAACTCCGCGGCCGCCTCGGCGACCGCCGCTTCGCGCGCCTCGTCGACCGCGCTCGCCAGCACTTCGGACTCGACCCGGGCATCCCTCACCGGCCGGATTGTGCCACGCTCCTGCGCGTGGGCTACGTGGGCGCATGGGCCGCGGCGCTGGTGCTGGTGGCGGTCGCCTGCAGCACCCCGGCGCCGACGGTGCCGAACGTCCGCCCGCAGGTGCTGGCGCAGCTCCCCCACGACACGACCTCGTTCACCGAAGGGCTGCAACGCGACGGCACCGCGCTCTGGGAGAGCACCGGGCTCGCAGGCCAGTCGACGCTGCGCGAGCTCGACCCGACGACGGGGGTGCTGCGCCGCTCGGCGCCGCTGCCGGGGCAGCTGTGGGGGGAAGGCATCGCCGTCACCGGCGACCGCATCTGGCAGCTGACCTACCAGGACGGCGTCGCGCTGCAGTGGGACAAGGCGACGCTCACCGTCAAGAAGCAGGTCGCGCTGACCGGCGAGGGGTGGGGCATGTGCTACGACGGCACCCGGCTCATCCAGAGCGACGGCACGGCCACGCTGCGCCTGCGCGACCCGGTCACGTTCGAGCAGACGGGCTCGGTCACCGTCACGCAGGGTGGGAACCCGCTCCCCCAGCTCAATGAGCTGGAGTGCGTCCACGGCCAGGTGTGGGCGAACGTGTGGCCTACCACCCAGATCGTGCGCCTCGACCCGACGAGCGGGCAGGTGACGGCGACGGTCGACGCGTCCGGCCTGCTCACGCCCGCCCAGCAGGCCGGAACGGACGTGCTCAACGGGATCGCCTGGCTGGGCGGCGACGATTACCTGATCACGGGAAAGTTCTGGCCGGTGATCCTGCGGGTGCGCCTGGTCGTCCCGTCCACCGACTAGTGCCCCGACGTGCACCACGACCTCTAGCCGCCTTCGCTCGTGTGGGGGACACCCGCGGGAGCTGTCGCGTTCGCGTCCGGAACGGCCGGTGATGCGTCAGAATGGCGGCGTGCGGCGCCCCCGAACGATCCGAGCACGGCCGGGGCGATCCTGGACGGGGAGCACGGCCGAGAACGCGCCGACCGCCGATGT
>DASWUV010000227.1:0-35184 GCA_036401495.1 Pseudonocardia sp.
CTTCGTCTCGCAGAAGCTCTCGACGATCGACCGGGTGCGCTCGACCGCCACCCACTTCGTGCTCAAGACCTACAAGCGCGACGGCGACGCGTTCGAGCGGCCGGAACCCGACCACCGCCTCCCCGTCACCCCCTGAGCACAAGGTGAGTCGTGCACCTCGGCACACCGAATCCGGCACCCAGGCAAGGTGAGTCGTGCACCTCGGCACACCGAGTCGGCCGATCGTGCACAGCCAGACGTGCCGGATCGCCGACCTCTCCGGGCCGGATCGCACGACTCACCCTGGCCTAATGCCCGACTCACCGGGCCGGATCGCACGACTCACCCTGCTCGGTCTCGCGATCGGCGTGGGCCCGTAGGGTCGCGGCGTGGTCAAGCCGCTCAACGACGTGATCGCCGCCTGCCCCCCGTCGGGTATCCGGAAGTTCTTCGACATCGCCGCGGAGCGGGACGACGTGATCTCGCTGGGCGTCGGCGAACCCGACTTCGTGACGCCGTGGCGCGTGCGCGAAGCGGGGATCTACGCGTTGGAGCACGGCTACACCACCTACACGTCCAACGCGGGCCTGCCGCGACTGCGCGAGCTCATCTGCGCCGACCTCGCCTCCCGGTACGGCACCGGCTACGCGTGGACCGACGAGTGCCTGATCACCACCGGCGTCTCGGAGGGGCTCGATCTCGCGCTGCGGGTGCTGCTCAACCCCGGTGACGAAGTGATCGTCCCCGAGCCGTGCTACGTCGCCTACGAGCCCTGCATCGCCTTTGCCGGTGGCGTGCCGGTGCGGGTGCCCACCCGCCCGGAAGACGGGTTCGCCGTCGACGCCGCGGTAGTCCAGGCCGCGGTCACCTCCCGGACGAAGGCGATCCTCATCGGCTCGCCCGCCAACCCGACCGGCGCCGTTCAGCCACGCGAGGCGCTGACCGCGCTCGTCCGGCTCGCCGAGCGCCACGATCTCTACCTGCTCTCCGACGAGATCTACGACCGGCTCACCTACGAAACCCCGCACACGTGTCTCGGCGCGCTGGCGCCCGACCGCACGGTGTTGCTCGGCGGGTTCTCCAAGGCGCACGCCATGACCGGATGGCGGGTCGGGTGGATCTGCGCGCCGCAGGCCGTCGCCGAGCTCTGCGTGCGGGTGCACCAGTACACGATGCTGTGCGCACCGCACGTCTCGCAGATGGCCGCCGTCGAGGCGCTGTCCGGGCCCCAGGACGACGTGACCGCGATGATCGCCGACTACGACCGGCGGCGACGCGTGTTCGTCAAGGGCCTGCGCGACATCGGGCTTGACTGCCCCGAACCCGGCGGGGCGTTCTACGCCTTCCCGTCGATCCGCGTCTCCGGCATGGATTCCGCGACGTTCGCGGAGCGGCTCCTGCACGCCGAGGGCGTGGCCGTGGTGCCCGGCAGCGTGTTCGGGCCCTCCGGCGAAGGCCACGTGCGCTGCTCCTACGCCACCGCGTTGCCGCTGCTGGAGGAGGCGCTGACGCGGATGGAGCGCTTCCTACGGTCTGGTCCCCACAGTTCTGACCGCCAGTAGTCGGACATCAACGCACCGCGCTCTTCGCGCTCCGTTAACGTCCCGGAAACACAGCGACTCCACCCTCGGGGTCATGGAGAGCACCCCTACCTGCCCGCTCTGTGCCCTCGCCCGCTCGGCCGACGACATGGCCGGGTTCGCGTGGAGCAGCCAGCACGAGGCCGACGGCACGGTCACCTGGATCTGCCCGACCTGCACGCGCGCCCAGCTCTGGCTGATCGAGGCCGGTCTCACGATCGCGACGCCCAGCGCGCCCGCCCGCGCCGTGCCACTGCCGGACGCCGCCTGACCGTCGGAGGCGGGCGTCAGGCCGTGCGGAACGCGGGATAGACCGGCAGGCTCGCGGGGGCGTCCGGGAAACGCTTGTTCAGCGCCTCGGCCACCGCGACACCGAGCTCGGCCGTCGCGGACATCCCCGCGACGGCGGCATCCACGGCAAGCCGGTCCCAATAGTGCGACAGCGCCGTGCTGATCCGCGGCGAACGCCCGGGATCGGACCCGATGTGCCGGTCGCGGGTGCTGATCCGCGGCAACATCCACCACGTGCACAACCACACCCACAACACCTGCGCGTCGAGCAGCCGCGCGTTCAGCAGGTCGGAATCCTCGAGATCCGGCCACACCGCCGCGACCTCGTTACGCCAGGCGTCCAGCAGCAGGTCGGCCATCCCCGGCGGTAACGCAAAGCTCGCGTCGCAGCCGGGGAACGGCACCCGGAAGTAGGCGGCGTCGAGCGCGATGTCGCGGAAGCAGCCCCACTCGAAGTCGACGAACCGCACTCCCCTGCTGGTGACGAGGTTGTTGTCGGGGCACGTGTCCGAAGGGCTGAACGCCCGGTACCGGGTGCCGCCCAGCAGCCTGGCGGTGTCGTGCGCCTCCTGTACCGCGGTGGGCGACGCGACGACGCCGAGCTCGCTCCGCAGGAGCCCGGCGACGCCCGCGAACGCCGCGCGCGCCTCGTCGGCGATCGGGTCGCGCCAGGCGCGCTCGCCCAGCCGCCGCAGCAGCGCGCCGAAATCCTGCTCGCGGCCCGCGGTGGCCGCCTGCATCCGACCCAGCGCTCGCGCCCACGACAGCAGGTTGCGCCCCGCGGCCGCCCCGTCGGGCCCGAAGAGCTTGTCGGCGAGCGTCGAACTGCGCCCGAGGTCCTCCATCACCAACAGCCGGGCGACGGGATCGTGCGCGATGAGCACGGGACTGGGCCGCAGCTCGGGCGCCATCGAGGTGAACAGCTGGCAGCTCGCCACCTCGAACGGAAACGGATCCGACCGATCGGACGGGGGCTCGCCGGGATAGTGCTTCACGACCAGCGTGCGCGGGAGGGAGAACGGGTTGCGCGCGACACGGGCCCTGGCCACCACCGAGCGGTCGCTACCGCCCAGGTCCTCAGGGTCCGCAAGCACGATCGGGGCTCCCGCGCGCCGGCTCAGAAGCCGCTCGGCCGCCGCGAGCGCGCCGAGCACCGGCCTGGAGAACCCGCCCAGGTCGTCCACCATCGAGTCCGAGGCTACCCTGCCGACGCTCGGCTGAACCCGGGTCGACGCGCGCCGGTTCGGCGAGCGACCAGGAGGACGATCACCGCCGCGACGACGATGCCGACGAGGTTGATAGCGAGCTGCCCGATCGAGCTGCCGACCTGTCCCCACCGGCCTTCGACCGCGGCGACGGCGGCGTACCCGGCGGCGGGCACCGTCGTCACCGAGATGAAGACCCCCACGAGCGAGGCCGACTTCGACGAGGTCAGGGCGAGCATCCCGGCGGCGCCAGCGAGAAGGGCGACGATCAGGGAGAACCAGCCGACGGTGTAGATGAAGTCGACCTGGTCGCCCGCGTCCAGGTCGGCGATGGTCAGGAGGCCGACGGCCTTGAACAGGGCGGCCGCCGCCGCGGTGACGCCCACGGCGAGCGGGAACCCGACGGCGAGCGCGACCAGGCCGCGGCGGACGAGATCGCCGCGGCGCAGCACGATGCCGACCGCCACCGCCGCCAGCGGTCCGAACTCCGGCCCGAGCACCATGGCCCCGACCACCGTGACCGGCGAGTTCGTCACCGCTCCGATCGCCGCCAGCAGGCAGGCGATCGTCAAGAACGCCTGGAAGCTGACCGAGAGCCGTGACTCCTCCCCGGTGCGGACGATCAGCTCCTCCCAGATCACCGCGTCAGACGGGTCGCCCGGCACCGCCTTCTCCGCGGCATCGGCGGCGTCGGAGAGCGTGGTCTCGATCGTCTCCAGCGTCAGGCCGCCCGTGTGCTCCAGTCCGAGATCGGTGAGACCCTCGAGCACCCTGTCGACGGCTTCCCGTGTCACGTCCGCTTGGATGACGTCGCCTGCGGGTTCGACGGCGACCCCGGACAGCACGATCACGTGCGTAGCGCCCTCCTCGGCGAGCAGCAGCGCGCGGACGGCGGCCGTCTGGTCGGACGGGGCGATGACCCGTAGGTGGAGCACCGACTAGAGCGCGGCGGGTTTCGCCGGCGCGGGTGGTGAGGGCGGCGTTGCGTCCACGCCTGCCTCCTTGCGCTGCGCCGCCGTGATGGGCGCGGGAGCGGCGGTGAGCGGGTCGTACCCCCCGCCGGTCTTGGGAAAGGCGATGACCTCGCGGATCGAGTCCATGTCCGCGAGCAGTGCGCAGATCCGGTCCCAGCCGAACGCGATCCCGCCGTGCGGAGGCGGCCCGAAGGCGAACGCGTCCAGCAGGAAGCCGAACTTCTCCTGGGCCTCCTCGGCGCCGAGGCCCATGACCTCGAACACCCGCTTCTGCACGTCCGCGCGGTGGATACGGATCGACCCGCCGCCGATCTCGTTGCCGTTGCAGACGATGTCGTAGGCGTACGCCAGCGCGTTGCCGGGGTCGGTGTCGAACTTGTCCATCCAGTCGGCGTTGGGCGAGGTGAAGGCGTGGTGCAGGGCGGTCCACTGCCCGTGCCCGACAGCGACGTCGGTGGTGTCGGCGACCGCCTCGAACATCGGCGCGTCGACGATCCAGACGAACGACCACGCCGACTCGTCCAGCACCCCCGTCCGGCGGGCGATCTCGCCGCGGGCCGCGCCCAGGAGGGCGCGGGCCTCGTTCGGGGCACCCGCGGCGAAGAAGATGCAGTCGCCGGGCTGGGCGCCGACGGCCCCGGCCAGCCCTGATCGTTCAGCTTCGGAGAGGTTCTTGACGACGGGCCCGCGCTCGTCGAGCGTGCCGTCCTCGGCGACCAGCACGTAGGCCAGGCCGCGTGCGCCGCGCTGCTTGGCCCACTCCTGCCAGGCGTCGAGCTGCCGACGGGCCTGGCTCGCGCCGCCCGCCATGACGACCGCTCCGACGTAGGGGTTCTGGAACACCCGGAACCCGGTCCCCGCGAAGTACTCGGTCAGGTCGGTCAGCTCGATCGCAAAACGCAGGTCGGGCTTGTCGGAGCCGTAGCGGCTCATCGCCTCGGCGTAGGTCATCCGCCGGACCGGCCGGGGTACCTCGTGGCCGATCAGCGCCCACAGCGCGACCAGGATCGCTTCGGCGAGCTCGATGATGTCGTCCTGCTCGACGAAGCTCATCTCGATGTCGAGCTGCGTGAACTCAGGCTGCCGGTCGGCGCGGAAGTCTTCGTCGCGGTAGCAGCGCGCGATCTGGAAGTAGCGCTCCAGGCCGCCGACCATCAGCAGCTGCTTGAACAGCTGAGGACTTTGCGGCAGGGCATACCACGAGCCGGGGCGCAGGCGAGCGGGAACGAGGAAGTCGCGTGCGCCCTCCGGCGTGGAGCGGGTGAGCGTCGGCGTCTCGACCTCGACGAACTCGCGCCCCAGCAGCACCTCCCGCGCGGCCTGGTTGACCGCGCTGCGCAAACGAATCGCAGCTGCGGGGCCGCTGCGACGCAGGTCGAGGTAGCGGTACTTGAGCCGGATCTCCTCGCCGACCTCGGCGTGGTCGTCGATGGGGAACGGAAGGGGCGCGGACTCCGAGAGCACGGTGAGCGCGGTGACGGTCACCTCGATCGCGCCCGTGGGCAGCTCCGCGTTCTCGTTGCCCTCAGGGCGCAGCACGACCTCACCGGTGACCTGCAGGCAGAACTCAGAACGCAGCCGGTGCGCGCGCTCCGCCATCTCCCCCTCGCGGAACACCACCTGGGCGGTGCCCGACGCGTCGCGGAGGTCGATGAAGATCACGCCGCCGTGATCGCGCCGACGCGCCACCCAGCCTGCGAGGATCACGGTCTGTCCGGCGTGTTCGGCACGGAGGGTGCCGACGGGGTGGCTGCGCATCACGTCTTCGAGGTTATCGGGGCACCCCCTGCGCCCGGCCAGCAGGTTTCGCGCCACGGACTCCGCGGGACTCACAGCAGGGCGAGCTGCTCCCCTGAGGTGTCGACACCAGTGGGCGGAACCTCGGGTGGGGGCGCGGGACGGATCGTCGGCAGCCCCGCGGTCGGAGCAAGACCATGCCGCAGCAGCAGCGGCGCGACGCGCGCGGCCAACGTCCGCCGATAGCCCGCCTCGACGTAGGCGCCGCGCCGGTAGAGCCCCGCGTAGGCCTCGACCAGGTCCGGATGCGCCCGCTCCATCCACTGCAGAAACCACTCGCGGCTGCCGGGCCGCAGGTGCAGCGCCATGACGCCGGCCCCCGTGGCCCCCGCGGCGGCGATCCGCCCGAGCAGGGTGTCCAGCGCCTCGACGGAGTCGGTGAGCAGCGGCAGCACCGGCGCGACCATGACGCTGCACGTCAGGCCCGCATCGGTGATGCGCCGCACGAGGTCGAGCCGGGCGGCAGGCGTCGGGGTGCCGGGCTCCAGCGTGGTCTGCACCGCCCGGTCGAGAAGCGCTATCGACACGCCGAGCGACACCGGCACGTCCGCGGCGGCCGCGGCGAGCTCCGGCAGGTCCCTGGTGAGCACGGTGCCCTTGGTCAGTACGGAGAACGGCGTGCCGGAGCGCCCGAGCGCGCGGATGACGCCCGGCATCAGGCGGTAGCGGCCCTCGGCGCGCTGGTAAGGATCGGTGTTCGTGCCCATCGCCACGGGCTCGCGTGCCCAGCGGGCGGACCGGAGCTCGCGCTCCAGCACCCGCGCGACGTTGACCTTGACCACGATCTGGTGATCGAAGTCCGCGCCCGCGTCGAGGTCCAGATAGGTGTGGCTGTTGCGGGCGAAGCAGTTGTGGCTGACGACGCCTTCGGCCACGAAGTCGCCGGTGCCGGTGGTGATGTCGTACATCGGCAGCTCGCGCCCCAGCGCGCGGACCCCGACCACCTCCAGCTCGGGTGCCCCGACGACTGCGCCACCATCGAGGCGCCGTGTGACGGCCGGGTCGGTGCGCGCGACCAGCTCGCGCACGGCCCCGAGCCCCCCGACCAGCCGCACGACCCGGGCGCCGTCCAGACCCGCCGACACCGCGAAGCCGAAGCCCAGCCGGTGTAGCGCACCCGCGACCCGGCCGACGACCGCCTCGTCGGTGTGCGTCACCCGCAGCTCGCTCGCGGTCACAGAGCCGCAGGCGTCCACGACCCCGGCCACAAAGCCCGAGCACCAGTCCGTGCCGGGGCGCTCCGGCCAGCGCACGACGTCGGCGACGGGCGCGATGAGGCCCCGCCGGATCACCCCGGGCGCGATCCGGCCCGGCTCGGCGCGGACGGTGGCCACGACGGGCACCGCGGTCGGGATCGGTGCCTGCTGCGCTTCGGCCAGCAGGTGGTGGGCGCGACCGAGGGCCTCCAAGGCCAGCCGGTCGGACGGGAAGGCCGGACCGTCGCCACGAACCAGGCCGCACAGGTAGCCCCGCCGGTACTCGGCGTTGTGGGGACGGGCACGGTCGGACCTGAACGGTCCGGGACCGAGCAACGCCGAACCCGGACGCAGATGCGGCCGCCGTCCGCCGCGGCACCAGCCGCCGCTGACGTGGCGCCAGCCGTGGTCGGTGAGGAAGCGGTGCTCGCCGCTCGTGATCAGCTCGGTGCCGCCCGCGAGACGCACGGCGTACGCGGGCTTCGTGGTGGACCAGTGCGCCGTCACGCGGGTGGGCACGTAGCGCCGCACACCGTCGACCCGTTCGGTGCCCATCACGACGTCGCCGACAGCAAGCTCGGCGATCGGACGCGTTGCGCCGTCGGCGAGCAGCACCCGGGTAGGCCCCGCGAGGCAGTAGACGCAGGCGTGCGAACAGCCGCGGTACGGGTTGACCGTCCACCGGAACGGCACGGGCGACGAGCCGGGCACGCGGTTGAGCACCGACCGCGCCTCGACCTCGTGGAACACGGTGCCCGCGAACTCCGGGGTGCGCACGCTGCGCAGCAGCCCGCTCATGCCCGGCAGGGCCGCAGCCGCGCCGATGCCGTCCTCGACCACTTGCTGCTCGCTCCACCGCATGCTTCATTCGAACACAAGTTCGATTGGACGGCAAGCGTGTTGCGGGTGGCGTCGGGGAAGGATGAGGGGGCGGGCAGCGGGGTTGCGTGGCGAGGAACAGGCCGACCGCCGGATGCCGGTGCTGTGCCCGCACGCGGGGGTTGCGACCATGGGCGGGTGCCTCCCCAGCCGCGTGTCACCGGGCTGCATCGGGCCGCCGTGGGGACGGACGTCACCGAGCCACTTCCCGTCATCCCGGCGGGCCCGGCCACCGCAGACGAGGTGTCGGCGAACGTGGCGAGCTCGCCCCGGCTCGCCCGTGGCCCCGCAGCAGGCCTGGGGGTCGCAGGCGCGGACCCGGATACCGGCAACGGACAGGCTCGCGGTCGCGGAAACGGACAGGCCCGGGTGGACCCGGCGGCCACGGTCGGCGGACACGAGCGTGGGCAGGCCCCCGGACATGGGCACGGACACGGACACGGACATGACGCCGGGCCGCCCGCGGGCCGCCGGGTGCGCATCCTGCTGGCAGTCCTGCTGGTGCCCACGGCGTTGGCCGCGCTCATCGGGCTCATCGCCCTGTGGCCCTCCGGTCCAACGCCCGTGGCGACGCCCGCCGCCGCCGCAACGCCGGTGCGCGCCCGCGTCATCGAGACGCGGGCGGCGAACTGCGACCAAGATCAGGCCGGGCCGGGCGGCTCGACCGGCCCTGGCGGACCGCCCGGCGGAGCGGGGTCGCCTTCCGCAACAGGGCAGGCAGGCGGCACAGGCCCAGCCGGTGCGGCAGGGGGCACCGGCCCGGTTGGCGCAGCAGGCCCAACCGGCGGCACCGGCCCAGCGGGCGGCACCGGCCCAGCAGGCGGCACCGGCCCAGCAGGTGCAGCAGGTGCGGGCGGCGACGGGGCGGCCTGTGTCGCGCTCGTCGTCCACATGGCCGATGGGCCGAGGGCGGGGCGCGACCTCGTCCAGCTCGTGCCGGTCGAGCCCAGCACCCCGCAGTTCGCCGTCGGCGACGAGGTCGTGCTGTCCTGGTCGGGCGGAGATGCCGACGATCCCGGCTCCTACCAGGTCGTCGACTTCCAGCGCGGGGGGTCGCTGTGGTGGCTCGCCTGCCTGTTCGCCGTCGCCGTGCTCGCGCTCGGCCGTTGGCGTGGGCTGGCGGCGCTGGTCGCGCTGGCGCTGAGCTTTGTCGTGCTGCTCGTGTTCGTCCTGCCCGCGATCCTCGCCGGGCACGATCCGCTGTGGGTGGCGGTCGTCGGCGCCTGCCTGATCATGTTCGTGGTCCTGTACCTGACGCACGGCCCTTCGGCACGCACCTCCACCGCCGTGCTGGGCACGCTCGTGTCGTTGCTCCTCATCGGGGCTCTGGCCACGGCGTTCACGACGCTGGCCCGGCTGACCGGACTCGACGAGACCACCAGCTCGCTGATCGGGGCGCTCGGCACCGGGGTCAACACCCGCGGCCTGCTGCTCGCCGGTGTGATCATCGGCGCGCTCGGCGTGCTGGACGACGTCACGGTCACCCAGACCAGCGCGGTGTGGGAGCTGCGCCGCGCCAACCCCGCGCTCGGCGCCCGCGCGCTGTTCACGGCCGCGATGCGGATCGGCCGCGACCACGTCTCTTCGGCCGTCAACACCCTGGTGCTGGCCTATGCGGGCGCCTCCCTGCCGCTGATGCTCATCTTCAGTGTGTCCGGGCGCAGCCTCGGTGACGTCGTGACGACCGAGGACGTCGCCACCGAGATCGTCCGCACGCTGGTGGGCAGCATCGGCCTGGTCGCCTCCGTACCGATCACGACGTTGGTGGCCGCTGTCGTGGCGAGCCGGGAGCTCGACTGAGCCGCCCGAGCAGGCTCGCTTCTCCGTTGGCCTCGGTGTGGACGAGCACCTCGAGGTGGCCGAAAGCGCCGAGCAGCTCGCCTGCGGGCGCCCGCCACGGGCCAGGCCCCTCGTCGACCTCGGACAGCACGGTGATCGCCAGCAGCCCGCCGGGCGCGAGCGCCGCGGCCAGCGCCGGGTAGAGCGCGGGATCGCGGAACCGCTGGCAGACGACCACGTCGTAGGGTCCGGCGCACCCGGGCGGGAGGCCCGTGTCCAGGTCGTGCCGCCACCACCGGACCGGCAGGTCGCCGGTGTTGCGCGCCGCGACCTCGAGGGCGACGGCCGACACGTCGACGGCGTCGACGGACAGACCGCGCCTGGCCAACCACAGCGCCACCGCGCCCCGCCCGCAAGCGACGTCGAGCGCCCGCCCGGCGGAGGGCACCAGCTCCGAGCGTCCGCGAAGCAGGTCCGGCGCGAGCGCCCCGACATCGACGGCGACGGCATGCCGCGCGTCCCAGCGGCGTCGGTCCGCTTCGCTCACCAGGCCTCCGCCGGTCGTGCGCGGAAAACGGTGCCAGGGCGACGTTTTCCGCGCACGGCGGACCTCACGCGAGACGCGCCACGAGGTCGGCGACCACCGCGTCGAGGGCTACGGAGTGCTGTTCGCCTGAGGCCATGTCCTTGACCCCCACCGTGCCCATTTCGAGGTCGCGGTCGCCGAGCACCAGCGTGTAGCGCGAGCCGGAGCGGTCGGCCGACTTCATGGCCCCCTTCAGGCCGCGTCCCCCGTAGGCCAGGTCGACCCGCACGCCTGCTCGGCGCAGCTGCGCGGCCAGCACCACCAGGCGCCGACGCGCAGCGGCGCCCAACGGCACGCCGAACACCTCGCAGCGGGCCGTCGACCACCCTGCGACGCCCTCCGCGCGACACGCCAGCAGGGCGCGGTCGACGCCGAGCCCGAACCCGACGCCGGGCAGCGGCGGTCCGCCCAACACCGCCATCAAGCCGTCGTAGCGGCCTCCGCCCCCGATGCCCGACTGCGCGCCGAGCCCGTCGTGCACGAACTCGAACGTCGTCTTCGTGTAGTAGTCCAGGCCGCGCACCATCCGCGGGTTCTGCACGTACGCGACGCCGAGGTCGTCCAGGTGCTGCAGCACCAGCGCGTGGTGTTCCGCCGCGGCCGCCGAGAGGTGGTCCACCAGCAGCGGAGCGTCGGCCAGCAGCGCGCGGACCTCGGGCCGCTTGTCGTCGAGCACCCGCAGCGGGTTGATCTGGGCCCGGTGTCGCGTGGGCTCGTCGAGCGGCAGGCCTGCCAGAAACTCCTGCAGCCGCTCGCGGTACGCCGGACGGCTCTCGGCGTCGCCGAGCGACGTCAGCTCGAGGCGGTAGCCGGTGAGCCCGAGCGCGCGAAAGCCCTCGTCGGCGACGGCGATCACCTCGGCGTCGAGTGCGGGATCGTCGACGCCGATCGCCTCGATCCCCACCTGCTGCAGCTGCCGGTACCGCCCAGCCTGCGGCCGCTCGTACCGGAAGAACGGCCCCGCGTAGCGGACCTTGACCGGCAGGCCGCCGCGGTCGAGACCGTGCTCGATCACCGACCGGACGACGCCCGCGGTGCCCTCCGGCCGCAAGGTCAGCGACCGCTCGCCCCGGTCGGCGAAGGTGTACATCTCCTTCGACACGACGTCGGTCGACTCGCCCACCCCGCGGGCGTAGAGCGCGGTGTCCTCGAAGACCGGCAGTTCGAGCAAGCCGTAGCCCGCGCGGTCGGCGGCGGCGATCAGCGTGTCGCGGACGTGCTCGAACCCCGCCGACTCCGGCGGGGTGTACTCCGGCACGCCCTTGGGGGCGGCGAAGGGGGTGATCCGCTCCGCGGCGCCGGTGCCCAGCGCCGTCACAGTCGCCGCCCCCGCGCCGGGACGTCGAGGTCGGCCAAGAACGGGTTGGCCGCCCGCTCGCGGCCGATGGTGGTGGTCGGCCCGTGGCCCGGAAGGACGACGGCCGCGTCGTCGCGGGTCAGCAGCCGGTCGCGCAGGCTCGCCAGCAGCTGGGCGGAGTCGCCGCCAGGCAGGTCGGTGCGTCCGATCGACCCGGCGAACAACGTGTCCCCCGCGAAGATCACCTCGACGCCCTCGGGCGTCGGCGTCGTGAAGATGACCGATCCCTGGGTGTGGCCGGGGGTGTGGTCGACCCGCAATGTCAGCCCGGCGAGCTCCAGCGCCGCGCCGTCGTCGAGTGGACGGACCTCGCGCGGCTCACGCAGCTGAAGCGGGCCGCCGAACGCGGCGTTGGCCTGCGGCGACAGCCCGCGCAACGGGTCGGTGAGCAGCATCCGGTCCCCCGGGTGGATCCAGGCCGGGACGTCGTGCCCGTCGCAGACCGGCGCGACGCTGAACACGTGGTCGAGGTGCCCGTGCGTGAGCAGCACGGCGACCGGCGTCAACCGGTGCTCGGCGAGCAGCGCGGTGAGCGGCTCCACGGCGTCCTGGCCGGGGTCGACCACGACGCACGCCTCCCCCGCCGCCGTCGCCAGCACGTAGCAGTTGGTCTGGAACGACCCGGCCGGAAAACCTGCGACTAGCACGTCACCAGCGTAGTGCGGAGCCCGGCAGCGGCAGGCCGGCCGGGGCCGCTCAGGTACAGCCGTTATTCTCGCGCGGATCCCGGTCCGACGACGGGACGAGGGGAGCACAAGCGGTGGCGACGAACCAGATGCGGCGTGATGCGGCGAAGCGCAAGCTCGCGCGCCAACAGGAGCGACGGGTGGCGCAGGCCAAGCGACGCCGCCAGTTCTCGGTCATCGGGTCGATCGTCGCCGTGGTCGTCATCGTCGTCGGCATCGTCCTGTTCGCCACGCTCGGCCGCGGCAGCGGCGCAGCCACCGACCCCGCCGCCGCACCCACGCCCGACGCCGCGGCGACGCCGACCGCCGCACCGACGGGCAGCGCGCAGACCCCCGCCGCCATCCCGACGGCGATCGCGCCGCTGCCGAAGCGCCCGACCCCGCTCCCGGCCTCGGTCAACTGCAGCTTCCCCGCGGGCGGGCAGGCCGCGAAGCCGGTGACGCCGCCGCCGGGGACGAACGTCAGCGCACAGGGCACGGTCGCGGTGACGCTGCAGACCGGCGACGGCGCCGTCCCGCTGACCCTGGACAAGGCACTGGCGCCCTGCACCGTGGACAGCTTCGTCAGCCTCAGCAAACAGGGCTTCTTCGACAACAGCACCTGCCACCGGATCACCACGGCGCCAGGGCTGCAGGTCCTGCAGTGCGGCGACCCGACCGGCACGGGCTCCGGCGGCCCCGGCTACACGATCCCCGACGAGGTCTTCCCCGAGCTCAAGTACGGGCGCGGCATCCTCGCGATGGCCAACACCGGGCAGCCCAACACCGGCGGCAGTCAGTTCTTCATGATCTACGGCGACGGTGAGCTTCCGCCGCAGTACACGGCGTTCGGCTCGATCAACCCCGCAGGCCTGCAGGTGCTCGACACCATCGCGAAGCGCGGCTCGGACGGCTCGCTCGAACCCAGCCCCGGCGGCGGCAAGCCCATCCGGCCGGTGACGATCGAGAAGGCGACCGTCGGCTAGCGTCCGAGCCGAGCCTGCGGACTGCGGCTCGACGTCGGACGTCGCAGGCGCGGCTCAGCTCGCGCTGGTGACCCGGTAGACGTCGTACACGCCCTCGACGTTGCGCACGGCGGACAGCACGTGGCCCAGGTGCTTGGGGTCGCCCATCTCGAAGCTGAACCGCGAGACCGCGACCCGGTCCTTTGACGTCGCCACGGACGCCGACAGGATGTTGACCTTCTCGTCGGCGAGCACCTTCGTGATGTCCGACAGCAGGCGGTGCCGGTCGAGCGCCTCGGCCTGGATCGCGACGAGGAACACCGAGCCCGGCGAGACCGACCAGGCGACGTCGACGATCCGCTCCGCGCGGCCCCGCAGGTCAGCGGCGTTGGTGCAGTCGACCCGGTGCACCGAGATGCCGCCGCCGCGCGTGACGAAGCCCAGGATGTCGTCGCCGGGCACCGGCGTGCAGCAGCGCGCCAGCTTGGTGTAGAGGTCGCCGACATCCTCACCGTCGCCCCGGACGACCACGCCCGCCTCGCCGCCGGAACGCTGGCGGACCGTCGACGGTGTCGCGCGTTCGGCAAGATCCTCTTCGGCCTGTTCCTCGCCGCCGAGCAGTGCTGTGAGCCGCTGGACGACGTGGCGGGCGCTTGCGTGCCCCTCCCCCACCGCGGCGTAGAGCGCGGCCAGGTCGGGGAAGTGCAGCTCGTGGGCCAGCGAAGCCATGGCGTCGGCCGACACCAGCCGCTGCAACGGCATCGACGTCCGTCGCGCCTCACGGGTGATGGCGTCCTTGCCCGCCTCGATCGCCTCTTCGCGGCGCTCCTTCGCGAACCACTGTTTGATCTTGGTCTTGGCGCGCGGAGAGCCGACGAAGGAGAGCCAGTCGCGGCTGGGCCCCGCTCCCTCGGCCTTCGAGGTGAAGATCTCGATGACGTCGCCGGACTCCAGCGTGCGCTCCAGCGCCACCAGCCTGCCGTTGACCCGCGAGCCGATGCAGCGGTTGCCGACCTCGGTGTGCACGGCGTAGGCGAAGTCGACGGGCGTCGACTTCGCGGGCAGGGTGATCACGTCGCCCTTGGGGGTGAAGACGAAGATCTCCTGCGCGCCCAGGTCGTAGCGCAGCTGCTCGAGGAAGTCGCCGGGGTCCGCCGCCTCACGCTGCCAGTCGAGCAGCTGGCGCATCCACGACATCTCGTCGATCTCGACGCTCACGTTGCCCTGCGACTTCGGCATCTCCTTGTAGCGCCAGTGAGCCGCGATGCCGAACTCCGCCGTGTTGTGCATCTCGTGGGTGCGGATCTGCACCTCGAGCGGCTTGCCGTCCGGCCCGATCACGGTGGTGTGCAGCGACTGGTAGACCCCGAACCGCGGCTGCGCGATGTAGTCCTTGAACCGGCCCGGCATCGGCTGCCACAGCGCGTGGACCATGCCGATCGCCGCGTAGCAGTCGCGCACCTCGTCGACGAGCACGCGCACGCCGACCAGGTCGTGGATGTCGTCGAAGTCCCGGCCCTTGACGATCATCTTGCGGTAGATCGAGTAGTAGTGCTTCGGCCTGCCCTCGACCCGCCCGTTGATCCGCGCGGCGTCCAGCTGCTGCTGCACCTCGTCGACCACCTGCTTGAGGTAGGTGTCGCGCGAAGGGGCTCGCGTCGCCACCAGCCGGACGATCTCCGAGTACTTCTTCGGGTGCAGTATCGCGAAGGAGAGGTCCTCCAGCTCCCACTTCACCGTCGCCATGCCCAGCCGGTGGGCCAGCGGGGCCATCACCTCCAGCGTCTCCCGCGCCTTCTTCGCCTGCTTCTCGGGCGAGAGGAAGCGCATCGTGCGCATGTTGTGCAGCCGGTCGGACAGCTTGATCACCAGCACGCGCGGGTCGCGGGCCATCGCGACGATCATCTTGCGGATCGTCTCGGCCTCGGCCGCCGTGCCGAACTCGACCTTGTCGAGCTTGGTGACCCCGTCCACGAGGTGGGCGACCTCGTCGCCGAACTCCTCGCGCAGGTCGTCGAGGGTGTAGTCGGTGTCCTCGACGGTGTCGTGCAGCAGCGCCGCGACGAGCGTGGTGGTGTCCATGCCCAGCTCGGCGAGGATGGTCGCGACGGCGAGCGGGTGCGTGATGTAGGGATCGCCCGACTTGCGCTTCTGACCCTCGTGCTTGACCTCAGCCACCTCGTAGGCGCCCACCAGCAGCCCGAGGTCGGCCTTGGGGTGCATGGACCGGTGCACCGACGCCAGCGGCTCGAGCACCGGCGGCACCGAGGCAACGCGCTGCGGCGTCATGCGGCGGGCGAGACGCGCGCGAACCCGCCGTGTCGCGGACGGGCGGGAACCGTCAGTGCCGGGAACGGGCGGCGCCGCAGGCTGCAGGTCGGTCATGCCGCCGGGAACTCCACGCCGCAAGGATAGTCCGCCACGCGGCGTCTGTTCAGACCGACAGGACCGGGTGTATGGGCAACGGCGCCAGCAGCTTCCTGCCGCCGAGCGCCACGAGCTCCAGCAGCACTCCGAACCCGATGACCTCGACGCCGACGTCGGTCAGAAGCGCGCAGGTCGCCGCAGCCGTACCGCCGGTGGCGAGAACGTCGTCGACGACGAAAGCGCGCGTGCCCGGCTCGATGACGTCGGCGGGCAGCTCCAGGGTGGCGGTGCCGTACTCGAGGTCGTAGGTCCGCGACGCGGCCACCCGCGGGAGCTTGCCCGCCTTGCGCACCGGGACGACGCCCGTGCCCGCCACCAGCGCCGCCGCCGCGCCGAGCAGGAACCCGCGCGCCTCGATCCCGACGACGATGTCGGCTGCACCGACGCCCGCCGCCAGCTCGGTGGCCACCACGGTGAAGGCCGCGGCGTCGGCGAGGAGCGGGGTGATGTCCCGGAAGAGGACCCCTGGCGAAGGGAAGTCCGGCACGTCCCGCACGAGGCTTGCGACGCGCGCGAGCTGCCCGTCCTCGTCCTCGTCCGGCTCGGTCACGGGCGTCCCCTGGTCGACAGCGTCTCCGGCGGTCACCGGCGACGCTTACCCGTCGGCCGGGACGTCTTGCCGGTCGGTCGGGCCCTTGCCGCGGCGTGGGCGGCTTTGCCCGGCCTGGCCGGGGCGCTCGACGCCGCCGCCACGGCCCGCTCCCGACGCAGCTCCCTGGCGAGCAGGTCGTCGTCGGCGAGATCGGCCTCGGCCGCCGCGATCTCGGCGTCGTCCCCGCCCGACGACGGCAGGACGGCAGCCGCAGCGCCCGCGCGCCGCCTCCGGGCCGCGACCCGCGCGGCCTGTTCCCGGTAGCGCCGGTCGCGCATCTTGAGATCGACCAGCAACGGCGTCGCCAGCAGCAGCGACGACAGCGCACCGGCCAGGATGCCGACCAGCTGCACCAGCGCCAGATCGGCCAGCGTGCCGACCCCCAGCACGCCGACGCCGACGATCATCAGCCCGATCACCGGCAGCACCGCGATCAGCGACGTGTTGATCGACCGCATCAGCGTCTGGTTCAGCGCGAGGTTCGCGGCCTCCTCGTAGGTGCGGCGGGTGAGCCCGAGGATGCCGCGGGTGTTCTCCCTGACCTTGTCGAAGACCACGACCGTGTCGTAGAGCGAGAAGCCAAGGATCGTCAGCAGGCCGATCACCGTGGACGGGGTGACCTCGAACCCGACGATCGAATAGATGCCCGCGGTGACGGTGACGTCGTGGACCAGCGCGATCAGCGCGGCCACCGCCATCGAGCGCTCGAAGTAGAACGCCAGGAACAGCGTCACCAGCACGAGGAAGACGGCCAGCGCGATGATCGCCTGCTGGGTGATCTGGCCGCCCCAGCTGCCGCTCACGGCGCTGTCGCTGATCACGGCGAGCGCGGGCTTGCCGTCCGTGCCGCGGGGGCCGAACGCGTCGAACAGCGCCTGCTTCGCCGCTACCGTCTGGGTCGGGGAGAGCGAAGGCGAGCGGATCAGCAGCGACGCCGAGGGACCGGTGCCCGCGGTCTGCACCGACGCGGCGGCGACGCCGGTGGCCTTCTGGAAGACCCCCTCCACCGCGGGGACGGTCGCGGGCGCCGTCGCCGTGTCGGCCGGGAACTGGATCTGCGTGCCGCCGGTGAAGTCGATCCCGAGGTTGAAGCCGCGGAACACGATCGACACCACGCACACGAGCACCAGCAGCCCGAAGCCGATGTACCAGATCTTGCGCCGTCCGACGATGTCGAACGCACCGGTGCCGGTGTACAACCGGGACAAGGCAGAGGCCTTGGGAGCAGCCATCTCAGGCACCGCCCTTCCCAGCCGACGAGGCAGCTGTCATCTGTCGGCGTTGCGCGCCGATGCGGGCCACGGCACCCAACCCGGACAGGGAGGGGCTGCCGAACACCCGCGAGCTCGACGCGAGTGCGACGAGCGGATGGGTCACGAGGAACACGACGACCAGGTCGAGCACGGTGGACAGGCCGAGGGTGAAGGCGAAGCCCTTCACCTGGCCGACGGCCAGCAGGTACAGCACGGCGGAGGCCAGGAAGCTCACCGCGTCGGCCGACAGGATCGTGCGCCGGGCCCGCACCCAACCGCGCGGCACCGCCGACCGGAACGTCCTGCCGTCGCGCATCTCGTCCTTGAGCCGCTCGAAGAAGATCACGAACGAGTCGGCGGTGATGCCGATGGCGACGATGAACCCGGCGACGCCCGCGAGGTCGAGCGTGAACCCGATCCACCGGCCGAGCAGCACCAGCACCGCGAACACGATCCCGCCGGACAGCACGAGCGAGAGGATCGTGAGTATGCCCAGCACGCGGTAGTAGATGAGGCAATAGACGAACACCAGCAGCAACCCGATCCCACCGGCCGCCAGCCCGGCGTCCAGCGACGCGAGGCCGAGGGTGGCCGAGACGGTCTGCGCCTCGCTGGACTCGAACGACAGCGGCAGCGAGCCGTAGCGCAGCACGCCCGCGAGGTTCTGCGCCGCGGCCTGGCTGAACTGCCCGGAGATCTCCGTGGTGCCGTAGATCGCCCCCTGGATCGTCGGCGCGGAGACGACCTTGCCGTCGAGGGTGAACGCCACAGCGTCGCCGACGTGGGCGGTCGTGTACTGGCCCCAGATCGACGCGCCCTCGCTCTTGAACGTGACGTTCACGACCGAGCCGACGCCCTGGCTGTTGACGGCGGCCTGCGCACTGGCGATCTGCGTGCCCTCCAGGAACGAGGGGCCCAGCACGTACTTGGCGGTGCCGTCCTGGTTGCACGCGACGAGCGGGAGCGCCGGGTCGTCGTAGCCGGTGAGCGGGTCGGGCGCGGCGCAGTTCAGCGTCTGCAGCGCGACCTGCTGCGTGGTGGGGTCGGTGCTCTGCCGGGTGGCCTTCGCCGCCGCGATCTCCTTGGCCAGCTGTGGGTCGGCGGGCGTGGGCGTGGCCGCGGAGGGCCGGGGGGCCGCGGACGCGGGGGCCGTCGAAGGCGCGGCCGGGGCAGGCGTCGGCGCGGGCGTCGGGGCCTGCAGCGGAAGGGCGTACGCCGCGGGCTTCACCGGCTGCTCCACGGGCGCCCCCGCGCCCTGGGGCTGGGGCTGTCGCTGCGGATCGGCCGCAGGGGCAGGCGCGGGAGAGGCGCCTGCCGAAGGCGCGGTCGATGACCCGGACGGCCCAGAACCAGGCGCCGGGGTGGCCGCGCCGTTCCCGGCGGCCGGGCCGGGGGCCGCAGGGGGCGCCGCGGAGACGGGCTGGCCGATCACGGGTCGGAACCGCAGCTGCGCGGTCTGGCCGAGCGAGCGGGCCTGCTCCCCCGCGTCACCGGGGACGGTGATCGTGATGTTGTCGCCGTCCAGGACGACCTCGGCCCCGCTCACGCCGAGCCCGTTGACCCGCTGCTCGATGATCTGCTGGGCCTGCACGAGCTGGTCACGCGGCGGAGACCCGCCGTTGACGGTGCGGGCGACGAGCGTCACCCGGGTCCCGCCCTGCAGGTCGATGCCGAGCTTCGGCGCGGGGCGGCCGTCGCCGGTGAAGAACACGAGCGCGTAGAGCACGACGACGATGCCTGCGAACGCCGCCAGGTAGCGCCACGGACGGATGCGCCCTGGGGTGGTAGCCACTGAAATGGTTCTCTTCCTGATGTCACCGCGGGGCTGCCGCGGCGAGGTGGATCAGCTGCGCGGGGAGCCGTTCGTGGAGTCGTCCTTCTCCAGCGCCACCTTGTCCAGCTCAGCGTCGTCGAGCGTCGATGCCCGCGGTGTCGATTCCACGGACGTCGCCTCGCGCGGTGTCGACTCCTCGATCGTCGACTCCCCGACCGTCGCTTCGCCCGCGGCCGGAGCCTTGTCCAGCGAAGGACGCTCCGCGGGTGCCGTGGACGCGGCGATCACGCCGGACCCTTCCCCTTCGGTCGCGACGGGCTCGTCAGCTGCCGTGATGCGCTCCCGGATCGCCGCGCGCACCCAGGTGGTGACGACGCCGTCGGCGATCTCGAGGTCGATCGTGTCCTCGTAGGAGGTGTCCACGATGGTGCCGCGCAACCCCGACGTCGTGCTCACGACGTCACCGGGCTCCAACGACGTCTGCAGCGCGGCCATCTGCTGCTGCGCGCGCTTCTGCTTGCGGCTCGACAGGAAGATCGGGATGAACAGGAGCAGGATGATGATGGGAAACAGCAGTGAGATGTCCATGGTCTAAGTAGGTCTCCGTATCTCCGCGCGCGTTGTCAACCGAGTCTGCCGGCCCGACGGTCAGAACAGCGCCGCGGGTCCGCCCCCTGGCGGCAGCGGAACGCCCAGGTGGCTCCACGCCGCGGCAGTGGCGACCCGGCCGCGTGGCGTGCGGGCCAACATCCCGGCGCGCACGAGGTAGGGCTCGCAAACTTCCTCGACGGTACCGGCTTCCTCGCCGACCGCGACGGCGAGCGTCGAAACTCCGACCGGTCCCCCGCCGAAAAGGCGCACGAGCGCGCTGAGAACGGCCCGGTCGAGGCGGTCGAGACCCAGGTCGTCGACGTCGTAGACCTCGAGGGCGGCGCGCGCCACCCCGCGGTTGACCATTCCGTCCGCGCGGACCTCCGCGAAGTCGCGGACGCGGCGCAGCAGCCGGTTGGCGATGCGCGGGGTCCCACGGGACCGGCCCGCGATCTCCGCGGCCCCGTCGGAACGCAGGTCGACGTCGAGGATGACGGCGGCGCGGCGCAGCACCCGCTCCAGCTCCACGGGCTCGTAGAACTCCATGTGCGCGGTGAAGCCGAAGCGGTCGCGCAGCGGACCGGTGAGCGCCCCCGACCGTGTCGTCGCGCCGACCAGCGTGAACGGCGCGATGTCGAGCGGGATCGACGTCGCGCCAGGGCCCTTGCCCACGACGATGTCGACCCGGAAGTCCTCCATGGCCAGGTAGAGCATCTCCTCGGCGGGGCGGGCGATGCGGTGGATCTCGTCGATGAACAGGACGTCGCCGTGGGAGAGGTTCGACAGCATCGCGGCGAGGTCGCCCGCCCGCTCGAGCGCAGGGCCGCTGGTGAGCCGGATCTGCGCGCCGAGCTCGGCGGCGATGATCAAGGCGAGGCTGGTCTTGCCCAGGCCGGGCGGCCCCGACAGCAGGACGTGGTCGGGCGGGTCGCCGCGCCGCCGCGCACCCTCCAGGACGAGCGACAGCTGTTCGCGCACCCTGGCCTGCCCGACGAACTCGGCCAGCGTCCGCGGGCGCAGGCTCGCCTCGACCTCGATGTCCTCGGGCTCGGCTGCGGGCGTCAGCTCAGTCAAGGGCCCACCGCCCGGTCAGGGGCATCACCTGGCCCGCCCCAGCGTGGCCAGCGCGGAGCGCAGCAGCACGCTGGCGTCGCCTTCGGCGTCACCCTCCATCGCCTGGTCCACGGCGGTCTCGGCGGGCTTCGCCGGGAAACCGAGCCCGATGAGCGCATCGACGATCTGCTCGCGCCGGGGATCGCCGCTGGGCCGCCGCGGGACGAGGGTGGGGGCCGCGGCGGGGGCGACGACCTTGTCCTTGAGTTCCAGCACCATCCGCTGGGCGACCTTGGGCCCGACGCCGGGCACCCTCGTCAAAGTCTTGACGTCGCCCTCGATCAGCGCCGTCGCCAGCGTGTCCGGGTCGAGCACGGCCAGTGTCGCGAGCGCCATCCGCGGGCCGATGCCCGCCACCGACTGCAGCAGCCCGAAGACGTCGCGCTGCTCGTCGCCGGTGAAGCCGAACAAGGTCAGCGAGTCCTCGCGGACGACGAGGGCGGTGGCCAACCGGGCCTGCTCGCCGCGGCGGAGGGTCGCGAGCGTGTTCGGCGTGGCCTGCACGGCGAGCCCGACCCCGCCGACCTCGACGACCGCGTGGTCCAACCCGACCGACAGCACCTGCCCGCGCACGGAGCTGATCACCTCGTCGCCTCCTTCGCCGCCGCCGCGAGCCGGGCCCGGTGGGCCCGCGCGAGCTCGTCGGAGCGGGCCTTCGCCGCGGCCATCCGGTCGAGCATCGGAGCGCGCCAGCAGTGGCAGATCGCCAGGGCCAGCGCGTCGGCGGCGTCGGCGGGTCGTGGCGCGTCGGCCAGCGCGAGCAGTCGCGTGACCATCGCCGTGACCTGCGCTTTTCCCGCCCGCCCCTCGCCGGTGACGGCCGCCTTGACCTCGCTGGGGGTGTGGAAGGCCACCGGCAGCCCGGCCCGTGCGGCCAGCAGCGCGACCACGCCCGACGCCTGCGCGGTGCCCATCACGGTGCGGACGTTGTGCTGGCTGAAGACCCGCTCGATCGCGACGACGTCGGGCCGGTGCCGCTCGATCCACTCCTGGACGACTGCGCCGATCATGAGCAGCCTGCGCTCGAGAGGCAGGTCAGCGGGGCTGCGCACGACGTCGACCGCCACGCATGCGACCTGTCGGCCAGCACCGCCGTCCACGACGCCGAGGCCGCACCGGGTCAGCCCAGGGTCGACGCCGAGCACCCGCACCCCGCACTCCCTCCGCGAACAGTCGTTCGAGGGGAGGCTACCGGCGCCCCGGCGCGGCCTGGAGAAGGGCACGCCGGTCGGCGTGGCGCGGCTCCTGCGCCGCGGCGGCGAGATCGCCGGATGAGGCGGATTTCGTGCATCAGCGCACGCCTACCGCCAGAACCGGCGATCACTGTGGCCGGGCGCTCTCGCCGCCGGGTTCGTCGGCGAAACACCGCATCAGGAGGCCGGTGCGCGGCTTCGGGACGAAGAAGGTGGACTTGCGCGGCATCAGCACGCCGCGGGCGGCGAGATCCAGAACGGTCGACGCGGGGGTCGGGCGCAGGAGCACCGCCACGCCGTCGCACTGCCGCGCGGCCGTGACCGCCGCACCCACGGCGTGGCGCAGCACCACCGAATCCGCGGCGCCCCAGCGCTCGGCGACGAGTCCGACGTCGGTGAGCGCGACGTCGAGGTCCTGCCAGTCGGGGCGGCCCACCAGCTGCCTGCGCTGCGGCCGGGTGAACCGCAGCCACCGGGTGCCGTCGGTGACGAGCAGGAGCGTGTCGGCCGCCGTGCCCAGCAGCTCGTCCGCATCGTGGTCGGTCAGCGGCCCGATCGGATCGACCTGGAAGACCTCGTCCGCGGTGGCGGCGGCGACCGCGAGGGGTAGGCCGGGGACGACCCGGTGGATCGCCTGCACCCGCGGGCCGTGCAACCCGATGGGGACCAGCAGAGCCAGGATGCGGCCTGCCGGACCCGGCTCACCGGTGGCTTCGTAGATCATGTTCCGGTGCGCGGTGGCGCTCGCGTAGCGGTGGTGCCCGTCAGCGATGACGGCCCTGCGGGAGGCCACGTCGGCGCACACGGCGGCGACCTGCGCGGGATCGTCGACCCGCCATACCCGGTGGCGCACCCCGCTGCCGTCGACGAGGTCGATGATCGCCACGCCGGCGGCGACGTGGGCGTCGGCCACCCTTTCGGCCTCGGCGGGCCCGCCGTCGTGCGCGAGAACGATCGGCTCGAGGTCGGCCTCGGTCGCGGCGCGCAGCCGCAACCGGTCCGCCACGACCGCCGCGACCGTGTCCTCGTGCGGAACGATCGGCGCCGCCGCCGCGCCGCCCGAGCTCCGCGGCGGGATCCCGACCGCGCCGATCCAACCGCGGGTGATGGGCGTTCCGGTCGCCTCGGCCATCTCGTAGACGAACAGAGCGGGCTGGGGATCAGTGCACAGGACGCCTTCGCGGCGCCACAGCGTCAGGCGGCGCGCCGCGTCCTGCACGCCGAACGTCGGGAGGGTGAGGTGCACGATGCTGTGCGGGTCGGCCCCGGCGAGCTGAGCCCGCTCGGCGGGCGCGATGAGGTCGTAGGCGGGCGACGTGAGCGCCCGCAGCCGAGCCGGGTCGGAGTAGCGGGCGGCCACGAACGGTCGCAGTGCGAGCCCGGCCGGTGGCTGAGACACCCCTCCATGGCTCCCCGGTGCGCGGGTCAATGTGCGGCGTCGTCCCAGCTGCGCCCGTACCCCAGCGACACCTCCAGCGGAACCGACAGTGCAGCGGCGGCGCCCATCTCGCGGCGCACCAGCGTCTCGACGGTGGCGCGCTCACCCTCCGCGACTTCGAGGACGAGCTCGTCGTGCACCTGCAGCAGCATCCGGCTGCGCAGCCCCTCGGCCTGCAACGCGCGGTGCACGCCGAGCATCGCGACCTTGATGATGTCGGCGGCGCTCCCCTGGATCGGCGCGTTGAGCGCCATCCGCTCGGCCATCTCGCGGCGCTGCCGGTTGTCGCTGGTGAGATCGGGCAGGTAGCGGCGGCGGCCGAGGATCGTGGCCGTGTACCCGTCCTTGCCCGCGATCCGCACGACGTTGCGCAGGTACTCGCGCACCCCGCCGAAGCCCTCGAAGTAGCCGTCCATCAGCTCGCGCGCCTCCTCCGTGGTGATGCGCAGCTGGTTGGACAGCCCGAAGGCGGACAGGCCGTAGGCCAGCCCGTAGTTCATCGCCTTGATCTTGGCCCGCTGGGCGGGGGTGACCTCGGTGGGTTCGACGCCGAACACGCGCGCCGCCGTCTCGGCGTGGAAGTCGTGCTGTGAACGGAACGCCTCGATCAGCGCGGCGTCCTCCGAGAGGTGCGCCATGATCCGCATCTCGATCTGGCTGTAGTCGGCGGTCATCAGCTCCGCGTACTCCGGCCCGACGATGAACGTCTCCCGGATGCGGCGTCCGGCCGCCGTGCGGATCGGCACGTTCTGCAGGTTCGGCTCGGTGGAGGAGAGCCGTCCGGTGGCGGCGATCGTCTGGCTGTAGGTGGTGTGGATGCGCCCGTCGTCGGCGATGGACTTGAGCAGCCCCTCGACGGTGATCTTGAGCCGCGTCGCGTCGCGGTGGGTGAGCAGGTGGGCGAGGAAATCGTGCCCGGTCTGCTCGTACAGGGTCTGCAACGCGTCGGCGTCGGTGGTGTAGCCGGTCTTGGTGCGCTTGGTCTTGGGCATGTTCAGCTCGTCGAACAGCACGACCTGCAGCTGCTTCGGGGAGCCGAGGTTGATCTCCTTGCCGATCACGGAGTAGGCGTCCTGCGCGGCCCGGCTGACCTGGGCGGCGAACTCGGCCTCCAGCGAGGACAGCAGGTCGTGGTCGACGGCGATGCCCGCGGTCTCCAGGTCGGCCAGCACGTACTCCAACGGCAGCTCCAGCTCGGCGAGCAGCCGCGTGTTCGCCTTTTCGGCGAGCTCGGTGTCGAGGGCGTCGGCCAGCTCGGCCACCGCAGAGGCCGCGACCATCTGGGCCGAGGCCCGCTTCGCGTCGGCTTCCTCCTCACCGCTCGCGGCGTCGGCGGAGAGCCCGTCCGCGCCGCCCAGCAGGGAGAGCTGCCCGCCCTCGTCCTCGCCGTCGACCCGCAGTTCGCGGCGCAGGTAGCGCAGTGTGAGGTCGGCGAGGTCGAAGCTGCGCTGGCCGGGGCGGGTGAGGTAGGCGGCGAGGGCCGTGTCGCTGGTGAGGCCCAGCAACGTCCAGCCGCGACCGCGCAGCGCGTGCAGGGCGGCCTTGGCGTCGTGCGCGGCCTTGGGCACCGTCGGATCGGCCAGCCATTCGCCCAGCGCGGCCTCGTCGTCGGGGGTCACTGCCGTGACGTCCACGTAGGCGGCCTGGGGCACCCCCGCCGTCGCCCCGGCCGCCCTGGCCTCGACCGACGGCTCGCCCGCGGCGAAGCCGATGCCCGCCAGATCAGCCGCCGCGGCCGTGCCGACGACGCCGTAGAAGGCGAGGCCGACGCGTCGCCCGTCGCGGGCGTGCTCGTCGAGCCACGCGCGCAACGCCCCCGGCGCGACCGCGGCGCCCTGCACCTCGATGCCGCCCTCGGCCTCGGGTTCGGCGCTCTGCAGCGTCGCGAACAGCCGTTCACGCAGGACGCGGAACTCCAGCTCGTCGAAGAGGCGGTGGACCGCGTCGCGGTTCCACGGGCGCACGGCGAGATCGGCGGGCTGCGCGTCCAACGGCACGTCGCGCACGAGCTCGGTGAGCTGTCGGTTGAGCAGCACCCCGGCCAGGTGGGCGCGCAGAGCGTCGCCCGCCTTGCCCTTGACCTCGTCGACCCGGTCGGTGAGCTCGGCGAGCGACCCGAACTCGCGCACCCACTTCGCCGCCGTCTTCTCCCCCACCCCGGGGATGGAGGGCAGGTTGTCGGAAGGGTCGCCGCGCAGCGCCGCGAAATCCGGGTACTGGGCGGGGGTGAGGCCGTAGCGTGCCATCACCGCATCCGGATCGATCCGGCCGAGCTCGGAGACCCCCCGCGTGGGGTAGAGCACGGTGACGTTGTCGCTGACCAGCTGGAACGCGTCGCGATCACCGGAGGTGATGAGCACCTGGAAGCCATCGACCTCGGCCTGGGTGGTGAGGGTGGCGATGAGGTCGTCGGCCTCGAAGCCCGCCACGCTGAACTCCGGGATCGACAGCGCGCGCAGGACCTCCTTGATGAGATCAACCTGCCCGCGGAAGTCGTCGGGCGTCGTCGTGCGGTTGGCCTTGTACTCGGTGAAACGCTCGGAGCGGAACGTCTGGCGCGAGACGTCGAAACACACGGCGAGGTGCGTGGGCTGCTCGTCGCGCAGCAGGTTGATGAGCATGGCCGTGAACCCGTACACGGCATTGGTGGTCTGCCCCGTGCCGGTGCGGAAGTTTTCTGCTGGCAGCGCGAAGAACGCCCGGTAGGCGAGCGAATGGCCGTCGAGGAGCAGCAGCCTCCGCCCCGTGGACGGGGGCGGCGCGGCCGGGCCTGCGGCGGTCTTGGCGGCTGGGGTACGGGTTGCGGAGCTCATCAGGCGCGAGTGTAGGACCGCGCACCGACAATCTCGGGCGCGGACGTGCTGCGGCTCGTTCTGCCCACGCCGGTGGGCCACGGCAGGCCCGACTTCGCCGGGCCGAGCGCCGCAACCAGCAGAACCCGGGTCAATCCGTAGGGTCTCCGTTTGGGTGGGCGCGCCGGGAACCCTACGGCCGCTCGACCCGTTGCCAGGGTAAGAGCTCGCCGAGTTTGTCCGTTTATGCTCGGCCGCGCTCAATCTCGGACCAGGGGGGAACGAGCCCCCCGCGACAGATGGAGAGCAGTCGTGAGCGTCAGTCTCACCAAGGGTGGAAACGTCAGCCTCACCAAGGAGGCACCCGGCCTCACCAATGTGATCGTGGGTCTCGGCTGGGACGTCCGCACCACCACCGGCGCCGAGTTCGACCTCGATGCGTCCGCGATCATCGTCGGAGCCGACGGCAAGGTCGTGTCCGACAAGCACTTCGTCTTCTTCAACAACCTCACCAGCCCCGACGGCACCGTCGAGCACACGGGCGACAACCTCACGGGCGAGGGCGAGGGCGACGACGAGCAGGTCAAGGTGAACCTGGCCGGGCTGGGCTCCGAGGCCGACAAGGTCGTGTTCCCGGTCAGCATCTACGACGCCGACGCGCGCTCGCAGAGCTTCGGCCAGGTGCGCAACGCGTTCATCCGCGTGGTCAACGCCGCCGACCAGAAGGAGCTCGCCCGCTACGACCTCACCGAGGACGCCTCCACCGAGACGGCGATGGTGTTCGGCGAGCTGTACCGCAACGGGGCCGACTGGAAGTTCCGCGCCATCGGTCAGGGCTACGCGTCGGGCCTCTCGGGCATCGCCCGGGACTACGGCGTCAACGTCTGAGCACCTGATGGCCATCGACTACAACAAGCGCGCGGCGGCGAACCCGCCGAGCGCAGGCAGTCCGCCCGGCGGCGGGTCACCCGGCGGGGTTTCACTGTCGAAGGTCACCCTGACCAAGTCGGCGCCGAGTGTCTCGCTCACCAAGCGTGGGGGTGTCGGCGGCCAGCTGCGCGTCAACCTGCAGTGGAGCGCGGGCGTGCCGCAGCGCAAGGGGCTGTTCGGCCGGGCCACCGGCGGGGGTGGGATCGATCTGGACCTCGCCTGCCTGTGGGAGTTCGCCGATGGCTCCAAGGGCGTCGTCCAGGCCCTGGGCAACGCGTTCCAGGCGCCCTACCGCGGCGCGCCGATCATCCGGCTCGACGGGGACGACCGCTCCGGCACCAACAGCGCGGGCGAGAACATGTTCATCGATCTGACGCGGGTGAACGAGATCCGCCGCATCCTCGTCTTCGCCTTCATCTACGAGGGTGTGCCCAACTGGGCCAGCGCCGACGGGGTCGTCACGCTCTACCCGACGGACAGCCCCGAGATCGAGGTCCGCCTCGACGAGGCCGACACCGGCTCTCCCACCTGCGCGATCGCCATGCTGGAGAACAAGGGCGGCGAGTTGGTGGTGCACAGGGAGGTCCGCTACATCCACGGTGGGCAGGCCGACCTCGACCGGGCCTACGGGTGGGGCATGGAGTGGACGCGCGGCCGGAAATAGCAGAGCAGTAGCCCGGTGCGCCATTTCGGCTACATGACCGCTGAGCAGATGACGGCGCTGTTCGAGCGACCACCGGGGCGGTTCGACCGCGGAAGCGGCATCGAACTGCTCTCGGTGGCACTCGGCGCCACCCTGTACATGCCCGCCGACCGGCCCGCGCTCGTCGCCGACATCACCAAGCAGGCCGCGGCGGGCGTCACGTCGATGGTGGTCTGCCTCGAAGACGCGATCGCCGACGAGCAGGTGGCCGAGGCCGAGGACAACCTCGTCCAGGCCCTCTCACAGTTGAGCCGCGACGTCCAGAACGAGCTCCCCTTGCTCTTCGTCCGGGTACGGGAGGCCGCGCAGATCCGGTCCCTCACGCAGCGGCTCGGCGAGGCCGCGCACGTGCTCGACGGGTTTGTCCTGCCCAAGTTCACCGCCGCCAGCGGCACCGAGTACCTGTTGGCCCTCGACGACGCGGAGCGGGAGGCGGGCATCGCGCTGCTGGCCATGCCGGTCATCGAGTCGGGCGCGGTGCTCTACGCCGAGACCCGGGTGGACGAGCTCACCCGCCTGCGCGCGCTGTTGCACCGCGACCGCAGACGGATCCTCGCCGTGCGCATCGGAGCCACCGACCTGTGCGCCTTGTACGGCCTGCGCCGCTCGCCCGAGCTGTCGATCTACGACATCAAGGTGGTCTCGGCGCTGATCGGCGACGTCGTCAACCTGCTCGGCCGCACCGACGGCACCGGCTTCACCGTCTCCGGGCCGGTGTGGGAGTACTACGGCGGGCCGGAGCGGATCTTCAAGCCCCAGCTGCGGCAGTCGCCCTTCGACGAGCACGACGCCCGCAGCCTGCGCGGCGAGCTCGTCTCCCGTGCGATCGACGGCCTGATCCGCGAGGTCCTGCTGGACAAGGCGAACGGGCTCACCGGCAAGACGGCGATCCACCCCGGCCACGTCGCCGTCATCAACGCGCTCTCGGTGGTGTCGGCCGAGGAGTACCGCGACGCGCAGGACGTGGTCGAGGCAGGCCGGGCGGGCGGCGTCATGGCGTCGGGGCACGGCAACAAGATGAACGAGATCCGCCCGCACCTGACGTGGGCGCGGCGCACGCTGTTGCACGCGAACGTGTTCGGGGTGGCGGCCGACGGGGTCTCCTTCGTCGACCTGCTGTCCGCGAGCATTCCGCGATGACGAACCCCGCGAACGCGACGACGTCGCGCACCTCGGGCTCACGTCCCGGCCTGCCTGCTGCGCAGCGCACGGTCGTCGAACGCTTGGGGGTGCGGCTGTCGGGGCCGGTCGACGGCCTCGACCCGCAGGTGCTGCTCGGGCTCGCGCTGCGGGACAACCCGCGCCGGGCCCAGCTGCTCGTCTCGCGGGTGCTGGGCAAACACATCCCCACCGATCCCCGCCTGGTCCACGCCGCGGCCCTGTTGCTCGGCGGCCTCGTCGCCGACGTGCTGGCCGGGCGGCCGCGCCGCGCGCTGCCCGTCGCGCTGGTGCACGCCGCTGTCCGCGGGGAGCCCGGTGCGGCGGCGGCACTGCTGGGCGGGATCACCGCGAGCCCGACGCCCGCCGACCCGACCGACGCCGACCCGACCGACGCCAACCCGACCGACGCGGTGGTGCTCGGGTTCGCCGAGACCGCCACCGCGCTGGGCCACGGTGTCGCCGAGGCGCTCGGCGGGGTGGACTACCTGCACTCCACCCGCCGCCCGGTGTCGGGGTTCGGCCCGTCGGGGGAGTTCACCGAGGAGCACTCGCACCACACCGACCACCTGCTGCTGCCGTCCGACCCGGAGCTGCTCGCCCGTCCCCGCCCGCTGGTGCTGGTCGACGACGAGCTGTCCACGGGTCGCACCGTGGTGAACACCATCGCGGCGCTGCACCGGGTCGCGCCACGCGAGCACTATGTCGTCGCCGCGCTGGTCGACCTGCGGGGCTCCGAGCTGACCGGCCTGCCCGACGGCGTGCGCGTCGACGTCGTGTCGTTGGCCCGGGCGGCGCTGACCATGCCCGACGACCTGGCCGAGCGCGCCGCGGGGCTGCGCGCGGAGCTGCGGGCGGCCGAACACCGGCCTGCTGACCCCGACGCGCGCGAGGTCCCCGCAGCCACCGGGCGGGTCGCGCTCGCCGAACTGGGCTGGCCCGCCGAGCTGCCCGCGGGGGGACGGCACGGCTTCACCCCCGCTCACCACCGGGAGCTGGCCGCCGTCCTCCCGGAACTCGCGGCGAGCCTTGCGCGGGCGGCGGACGTCCGCGCGGACGAACGCACGCTCGTGTTGGGCACGGAGGAGCTGATGGCCCTGCCGCTGCGTCTGGCGGCGGCGCTGGCGTCGCTGCAGGACGCAGGCGCCGCGCCGACCCGGCCGCAGGAGGGCCACCTCGCGGTTGCGGAGCCCGCTGTCCCAGGGGCCGTCCCGGGCGTCTGGTTCTCCACCACCACCCGCTCGCCCGCTTTCGTCGTCGACGAGCCGCACTACGCCCTGACCAGCGGCATCACCTTCCCCGCCCACGACGACCCGGCTGAAGGACCCGGCCCCCGCTACGCCTACAACGTCGCCGAGGACTGGGACCACGTGCTCGTGGTGGTCGACCCGCCCGCCGAGTCGCCTGCGCTGCACACCGGACTCGTCGCCGCGCTCGCCCCGCACGCCCGCCGCCGCACGGTGGTGGTCACGCCGTGACACCGGAACCGCTGCGCGGGCCGACGTTCGGCAGCTACGCCGCCGAGGAGGTCGGCTGGCTGCTCACCGACCTGTCGGGGGTGGCCCTCGAAGCACCCACCGAGGAGCGGGAGGAGGCCATACAGAGCGGCGGCGCGCACTACGCGGAGTCGCTGCCCCACGAGTACCAGCCCGACGCGGCCTACCTGGAGCTGTACCGCGCGGCGCTCGCGGCGTCGGCGCTGCGCCTGGCGAGGGCGGTGGGCGTCGTCGCCGAGCTGATCATGGCCGAACGGGGTCGCGACGTCGTGCTCGTGTCTCTGGCCAGGGCGGGTACGCCGATCGGCGTACTGCTGCGCCGCTGGGTCGCCGCCCGACACGGGTTCGCTGTGCCGCACTACGCCGTGTCGATCGTCCGCGGCCGCGGCATCGACCCGGTGGCGCTGCGCCATCTCGCGGAGCACCACGACCCGGCCGACGTGGTGTTCGTCGACGGCTGGACGGGCAAGGGCGCGATCAACCGGGAGCTGGCCGCCGCGTTGGTCGGGACCCGGTTCGACCCGGAGTTGGCCGTGCTCGCCGACCCCGGCCGGTGCACGCGCACGTTCGGCACCCGCGAGGACTGGCTGATCGCGTCGGCGTGCCTCAACTCGACGGTGTCCGGGCTGGTCTCGCGCACCGTGCTGAACGACCGGCTGATCGGTCCGGGCATGTACCACGGCGCGAAGTTCTACGCCGAGCTCGCGCCCTTCGACGTCTCCAATGCCTTCCTCGACGCCGTTGCCGCACAGTTCCCGCAGGTGCGCGACACCTGTCCGCCGACAGACCGGGCGCCCGACCACGCGGGCCTCGCGTGCGTGGAGCAGATCGCCGCCGAGTACGGCATCGGCGATGTGAACCTGGTCAAGCCCGGTGTCGGCGAGACCACCCGCGTGCTGCTGCGCCGGGTGCCGTGGAAGGTGCTGGCGTCTGCGGACGTGCCCGCCGCGGACCTCGCGCACGTCCGGCTGCTCGCGGCGCGGCGAGGGGTGCCGGTCGAGGAGGTGCCCGACCTGGCCTACAGCTGCGTCGGGCTGATCCATCCGCGGTTCACCCGGGGCGCCACTGGCGCCGACGGCCTGGCCGCCCGGAGCGCCCGGTGATCGTCTGCACGGATCTCGACCGCACCCTGATCTACTCGGCGGCCGCCCTCGACCTGCCGCCCGACGAGCAGGCGCCGCGGCTGCTGTGCGTCGAGGTCTACCGGGGCGCGCCGCTGTCCTATCTGACCGAGACCGCGGCCGGGCTCCTGCTGGACCTGCAGTCGCGGGCCGTGGTCGTCCCGACCACCACCCGCACACCCGAGCAGTTGGTCCGGGTGCACCTGCCGGGGCCGCCGCCGCGGTACGCGATCGCGAGCAACGGCGGGCACCTGATCGTCGACGGCGTGCCGGACCCGGCGTGGACGGTGCTGGTGGCGGCACGCCTGCGCGAGTGCGCGCCACTGGCCGAGGTCGAGGCGCACCTCAGGGCGGCCTCAGGCACGTTCGTGGTGGCGCTGCGCATCGCGGACGGCCTGTTCGCCTACGCCGTCGTCGACAGGGCCGCCCTGCCCGACGGCTGGGTCGAGGCCCTCGCGGCGTGGTGTGCCGAGCGGGGGTGGACGGTGTCGCTGCAGGGCCGCAAGGTCTACGCCGTGCCGAGACCACTGACCAAGTCCGCGGCCGCGATCGAGGTTCGCGAGCGGGTCGGCGACGGCCTGTTGCTCGCGGCGGGCGACTCGCTGCTCGACGCCGACCTGCTCGACGCCGCCGACGCCGCGATCCGCCCCGCCCACGGCGAGCTCGCCGAGGCGGGGTTCACCAGAGACCACCTGGCCGTCACGTCCACCACCGGGGTGCGGGCAGGCGAGGAAATGCTGGCGTGGCTTCACGCCCGCGTGCAGGAACCGATGAACAAGACCGAGAGGACGACGCCGAAATGGCGCTGTGGGACCAACTGAAGAGCCGCCTGACCGATCTTCAGAGCAACACGAAGACGCAGGTCGGCAAATATAAGAGCAAGGACTTCGCGAAGGCGAGCATGGCGATGTGCGCCCTGATCGCCGCCGCGGACGGCACGATCTCACCCGAGGAGCGCCGCAAGACGGCGGCCTTCATCGGCAGCAACGACGCGTTGTCGGTGTTCGACCCGAGCGAGCTGCAGCAGCACTTCGAGTTCTACTCGTCGAAGCTGTCGCGCGACTACGACTTCGGCAAGGTCGAGGCCATCGCGACGATCGGCAAGCTGAAGGGCAAGCCGGAAGCGGCCCGCGCGGTGATCCAGGTCGGCATCATCATCGGCGGGGCGGACGGCGACTTCGACAAGAACGAGCAGCAGGCCGTCCGCGAGGCGTGCAACGCGGTGGGCATCCCGCCGGCCGAGTTCGACCTATAAGCCTCTCGTGCGCGGAAGCGGTTGCCCGGGCGACCGCTTCCGCGCACGAGCCGTCTAGTTCGAGTGCTCCATCTCGTCGATGCTGTGGTGGGTCTCGACGCCCTCCGCGGCGAGCCTGCGGTTGCGCAACACGCTGGACAGGAACGCCGCCACGATGAACGCGACGCCGATCAGGCCCGTGATGATCTCGTTGACGTGGTAGCCGATGCCGACGAGCAGGATCACCGACAGCGCGCCGATCGCCCAGTGCGCGCCGTGCTCCAGGTACACGTAGTCGGCCAGGGTGCCCTTGCGGACCAGGTACACGGTGAGCGAGCGGACGAACATGGCGCCGATGAAGCCGAGGCCGAGCGCGATCAGAATGGGGTCGGTGGTGATGGCGAAGGCGCCGATCACGCCGTCGAAGGAGAACGCGGCGTCCAGCACCTCCAGGTAGAGGAACAGGAACAACCCCGCCTTGCCGGTGGCCTTGGCCAGCTGTGAGGGTCCGCTGCTGGTGCGGGCGGCCACCTCGCCGGTCTCCTCGCCGGTCTTCTCGCCGTCCTCCGCCTCCTCGTCGTCACCCTGGTCGAAGAAGTTGCCGAGCCCGTTGACCAGCAGGTAGACCACCAGGCCCAGTGCGCCCGCCGTGAGCACGACGTTGGGGTTGGCGGCGAGCGTCTCGGACAGGACGACGAGCACCACGAGCGCGATGACGATCGAGAGCCGCGACAGCTGCCCGATCTTCGCCAGCGGCTTCTCCAACCACGAGAGCCATTTGATGTCGCGCTCCTCGAACAGCCAGTCCAGGAACAACATCAGCAGGAACGTGCCGCCGAACGCGGCGATCTGCGGGTACGCGGCGTTGAGGAGGGCGGCGTAGCTTCCGGGGTCGGTGGCCGGGCGCTGCTGGAGCGCCAGGTCGAACGCTTCGACCGGATTGAGGTGGGCGGTGACGCCGACGATGATCAACGGGAAGATCAACCGCATGCCGAACACCGCGATGAGCACGCCCACGGTGAGGAAGATGCGCTGCCAGAACGGGTCCATCCGCTCCAGCACGGTCGCGTTGACCACGGCATTGTCGAAGGACAGCGAGATCTCGAGGATGCCGAGGATCGCGCAGAGGACGAGGCCCGTGACGCCGCCGTAGAAGAAGGCGGCGATCAGCGCTACTACGGTGACCGCGTAGGAAAGGCCGAATATCCGAAGGTTCATGTCCCTGTTCTCGTTCGTCCGATGCGGTCGATGTGGTGCGGTTCGATGTCCAGTGTGCCCGGTTTGCCCGAGGCCGGTGGAGATCAGCCCCCGTCGGAGCGCCCTTCCGCCGACCGTACGCCGCGAGTTGCGGCGCTCACCGCATATACGGGAACGCCACCGGCGGGCGCTCCGCCGTCTTGCATGCGGGTACCACGGGTGCGGCCGACGACACGCCATGTGCCGCCTTCGAGGCGACGGACCCGGTACTCGACGTCGCCGCCGAACAGACCCGGCGCCGCCGTCCACGTCACGTCGACGGTGCCGTCGCCCGCCCTGACCGCGAGCACGGCCGTCGGCGCTGCGGGACCGCGCGGGATGGGCGCCTGGTCGGACCTGGTTTCGGTCGAGCTGCGGCCCGACTGGAGGGCCGCCACCGCGTAGACCGGCGCCTCGACGCCCGGCGGGGCGCCGCCGTCCTCGATCGAGCTGTCGGGGACGCGCCCGACCACCTGCCAGGTGCCGTCCTGGCGCAGGCGACGCACGCGGTAGGTGACGCTGTCGGACGGCGAGGGCGCCCAGAGCACGACGACGTCGCCGCGGCTGTCCCTGGCGGCGCTGACCCAGGCGGGCGCGGTCGGCCCGGCAGGCGCGGTCGGCCCAGCGGGCGCGGTCGGCCCAGCGGGCGCAGCGGCGGCGAGCGCCGCCACCGCCTCCCGGGCCCCCGCGTGGTCGCGGCACTCGGCGAGGACGGCGCGCAACGCCGCCAGCCGCAGCTCCTCGGGACCGGCCTGCGCCGCGGCCACTCCTGCGGTGGCCCGCGCGACTGCGGCGCGGGCCTGTGTCCGGCGTTCCTCCAGGTCGGGAACGACGTCCGACGCGCTGTTCGCGCGGTGGTCGAGATCCTCCTGCGCCGCGA
>DASWUV010000228.1:0-6641 GCA_036401495.1 Pseudonocardia sp.
GCGACAGTGGCAGGCGGGCCGAAGACCAGATCGGCCAACGTGATCGGATAGACGCCCTGGTCCAGCACCGATCCGCCGCCCCGCGCCGGATCCCATAGGCGATGCGACCGGTCGTAGGGGACCGCCCGCCCGAAGCTGGCCTGCAGTGTGCGGGGCTCCCCGATGGATCCGGCGAGCAGCAGCTCGTGGGCGCGGCGGATCGCCGGGTTGAAGCGCATCCACATCGCCTCCATCAAGAAGCGATCGTGCGCCAGGGCGGTCTGCGCGACGTGCCGGGCCTCGGCGGCGTCCATCGTGAAGGCCTTCTCGAGCAGAACGTGTTTACCCGCCTCGAGCGCGGCGCACGCGAGCTCCGCGTGGTTGTGGTGCGGTGTGGCGATGTAGACGACGTCGACGTCGAGCGCAGGCAGCTCCTCGATGGTGGCGGTGGCGGTGACGCCGAACTTCGTCGCGAACGCGTCGGCGCGGTCGCGGGATCGGCTCACCACCGTCGTGAGCCGGGCGAAGCCGCAGCTCGCGAAGTCGGGGGCGATGGCCGCCGCCATCCAGCCCGTACCCACCATCGCGAAGGTCGTGGTGCCGTCGGCCGCAGGCGGATTCATAGCGCGCTGGCCAGCACGGGCACCCCGACGACGCCGACTTCGGCCCGGAAGATCGCCCCAGCGGCAGGCTGCTCATCAGCAGACAGGTTCTCCCGCGACGTCGTGATGTACAGCGTCGACAGCTCCGGGCCACCCAGGGTGCAGGAGGTGACCTGCGCGGCCCCGACGGCCACCACGTCCTCCAGCACGCCGTCCCGGCTGTAGTGCCGCACCGCGGACCCGCCGTACAGGGCGACCCAGACCCCGTCGGCGGCGTCGACACACAGGCCGTCCGGGTTGCCGACACCCTCCGGCACCGTCACGAACGGCCGTCGCCGAACGAGCTCGCCGTCCTCGACGTCGAAGAGATCGATCCGGCGGGTCCGCGTGTCGACGTAGTAAGCGCGATCACCGGCTCCGGTGAAGCCCAGGCCGTTGGAGATGGTCACGTCCTCGAAGAGCCGCTCGGTGGACCCGTCCAGGTTCAACCGCCACATCGCCCCCGCACCCGCCTCGCCCTCGTAGGACATCGAGCCACAGAGGAACCGCCCGAGCGGATCGCAGCTGCCCTCGTTGAAGCGGATGCCCCCGGTCCACAGCGCCGGGCTCGACCACTCGCGGCCTGCGTCGCCCCACAAAGCGAACTCCCGCTCGGTGGCCACGACGAAGCCGCCCCGGGTACGCGGGCGCACCGCCGCCGCGACGGGTGACCCGACGTGCAGCCTGCTGACCGAGCCCGTGCTCACGTCCACCGAGAGCACGTCGCCCGCCAACATGTCCACGCACTTCAACCCACCCCAGAGCGTCGACCACACCGCCCCCTCGCCGTGGTAGGTCACCGATTCCGTGACCTGGTCAGCCGCCATGTGAGGGCTCCTTCACCGTGTGGGCGAGCGGACGAACCCGGTACCCCGCCGAAGATCCACATCATTCCCCGGTGAGCGCACAGCGGCCACCGGGGGCATCGGGTGGTGATCACGGCCTGCTCTCCGGTGCGACTGCGTGGACGCGGTGCGGCGGCAAGTCCGGCTCAACTCTCATTACGCTCTTGCAGCTGCGAGGATCACCCTGGTCACGACGTCGGGCTGGGCTATCGGAACCGCGTGGGACGAGTCGGTCTCCGTGACATCGGACCCGGCCCGCTGCGCCATCCACCGCAGCGCCTCGGTGGGGATCGACACGTCGGCAGTGGAGACGACGCTCCAGGACGCAACGGTGTGCCAGGTCGCCTGGGCGGTGAAGCTGCCGCCGAGCGTGGTGGGATCGAAAGGCTTCTGGGCAGCGGCCATGATCGCGGCCTCGGCCGGGTCGAGATCGGCGGCGTAGACCTCGGCGAACTTCTCGGGCCGCACATAGGCCTCCTGCCCGTGCGGGTAGGTACGGAGCAGGAGGTTGTCGGGGGTCAGCAGGCTGCCGGGAAACTTGGCGTTGAGTTCGGCCGCGGTCTCCCCTGCGTCCTGCTGGAAGGCGGCGACGAACACCAGCGCCTGCACGTCCGGGGTGATCGCGTCGGGATGCGAGAGGATCGAGCCTGCGTAGGAGTGCCCTGCGACGACGAGCGGTCCCGGCAGGGTCTCGAGGAACGCCCGCAGGTAGGCGGCGTCGCTGTCGAGGCTGCGCATCGGGTTCGACGGCGCGAGCACGCGGTGTCCGGCGCGCTGCAGCCGGTCGGAGACCCCGCGCCAGACAGAGGCGTCGGTGAGGGCGCCGTGGACGAGGACGAACGTCGGGTTGTCGGGCATGGTGGGTCCTTCCGGTCGCGTCGCGCGGTGGGCCGGGGCAGGCGCGGCGGTGCGGGTGGTGGGCGGATCAGGTTGCTGACGGGATGGGCGCCGGGTCGTCGGCTCGGGTGCGCGGCGCCGCTACCTGGGTGAGTAGGCCTGTTTCGATGTCGTAGGCATAGCCGGACACCGCCACCTGGGGCGCGAGCTGCGGGGCGGCGAGCAGGGTGTCGACGTCGGTGCGCGCGGTGCGGGCGGGGTCGAGGACGGCGAGGCAGGCCAGCGCGGCATCGTCGTAGCCGTAGCGGGCGGTGAAGCCGTGCCGCAGGTCGTCGTCGGCGAGCAGACCTGAACCGCAGTCGGTGTGGTGGATGACGGCGAGCTCGAACCAACCCGCATCGGGGGTCTTGTTCTCGTGCAGATAACAGATCCAGGCCAGGTCGGCGAGCACAGCCGCGGTCACCCGGCCGCCGACATTGCGCGCGACGATCGCGTCCCCGAGGTGCATTCCGAGGATGGCGGCCGGGTCGACGCGCGGATCGATGCAGGTCACTACGTAGGTCTGCATATTCGGGATGAACGGGATCGCGGGGACCTTGTCCTTGGCGTCGGTCTGCGCGAAGGCACGGTTGCGGTCCAGCAGGGTGCCGAAGTTCGTCATGCCGATCAGTCTTGGCGTGGAAGACGGTGCGTACGAGTGGCAGCTCCGCCATCTGTCGAAAGCATTCCGCCGCGGCATCAACAGACCGAGCGAGCCGGCGGTCATGCCGATCTCCGCTAGGATTCCGCCATGGACCGGCATCGCATCGTTGTCGTCCTGATCGACGACGTCCTGCCGCTCGACATGGCCATCCCGATGCATGTGTTTGCGCGTGAGGCGCCCGAGGCCTATGACGTCGTCACGGCATCCCTCGACGGTCGACCGGTTGCAGTCGCAGGCGGTATGACGGTGGTGCCAGACGGAGGCCTGGATCTGGTGCGCCGAGCCGACACGGTCATCGTGCCCGGCTATGGCGGGGCAGCGGACCGACCTGTCGACGCGGCCACGCTTCGCGCGCTCGGCGGCGCGACCCGCCGCGGGACCCGCATGATCTCCGTGTGCTCCGGAGCGTTCGCGCTCGCGCAAGCAGGCATTCTCGACGGGCTGGTCGCCACCACCCACTGGTCACTGTGCGACGACCTCGCAGGCCAACACCCGCGCGTGACCGTCGACTCGTCGGTGATGTTCGTCGACAACGACACCGTGCTCACCTCCGGCGGCGTCACGGCAGGCGTCGACCTGTGCCTACACGTGCTCGCGAAGGATCTCGGCCCGTCAGCCGCCCGCCACATGGCACGTCGCCTGGTCATGGCGCCGCGCCGAGACGGCGACCAACGGCAGTTCGTCGAGAACAAGGCAGTTCCGCCGGGAGACGACATCATCGCCGCCGCCCAGCAGTGGATGCTCGCCTCGCTCACGGAGCCGCTGACGGTGGCGCAGATGGCCGAGCACGCCAACATCTCTGAACGCAGCTTCTACCGCCGGTTCACCGAACGGGCCGGACTCCCCCCGCTTGCCTGGCTACGGGACCAGCGCATTGCCCGCGCCAAGGAGCTGCTCGAGGCCACCGACTTACCGATCGAACAGATCGCGAGCGAGGTCGGCTTGGGCACCTCCGCCAACTTCCGCCTGCACTTCCGCCGCGCCACCAGCCTGTCCCCACGAGAACACCGGCGCCAATTCACGTTCGCCGACACCGCACCGCTTCGCGGACACCGCTGACGCCGCTGATCTAGTGTCATGCCGGTCCAGCGGCCTCGGCGCCTCGAACCGCGTGACCGGAGGAGTCGATGCTGGGATGACGGCGGGGCGACCGATGCCCACACAGGACGACGTGCTCGGGTACTTCGACACGCTGTCGAACTGGGGACGGTGGGGCGACGACGACGAGCTCGGCACGCTCAACCACATCACCGACGACGTCCGACTGGCCGCGGCGCAGGCCGTGCGCCACGGCAGGAGCGTGTCGTGCGCATGGGAGGTCGCCGTACCGGAAGACATGGAGCGGTCGACGACGACGTGCCCGTGCGCCGCCGACATGCCGGGTGCCGAGAACATGCCGGTGTCCGCATTCCGCAATGACCGCCGTTGGGGCTTTTCCGCAGAGCGGCTCGGAATCACGTTCCACGGCAACACCGTGACCCACATCGACTCGCCGTGCCACCTCTTCTGGGACGCCACGATGTACAACGGACGGCCGCACTCGTTGGTCGGCGCCGCAACGGGATCGGCCTGGGCGGCCGTCACGGCGGCGGCGAACGGGATCATCACGCGGGGTGTCCTGCTGGACATTGCGAAGGTCCGCGATGTGCCGTGGTTGGAGCCGGGACAGGGCGTGTTCCCCGACGATCTCGAGGAGGCCGAGCGTCGCCAGGGTGTGCGGGTGCGATCCGGCGATGCGGTACTCCTGCGGACCGGCTACGGCCGCTTCCGGCACGAAGCCGGTGCGGCGGCCGGCTTCACGCAGGCAGGCTGGCACGCGTCCTGCCTGCCGTGGCTGCAGGAACGGGAGGTCGCGCTGATCGGCGCTGACACGCCCCAGGACGTTCAGCCGTCGGGGTACGACGACGTGCTGATGCCGGTTCACGCCGTGAGCCTCGTGGCGATGGGTCTGTGGCTGCTCGACAACTGCGACCTGGAGGCGTGCGCGACGACGGCTGCTGAGCTGCTCCAGTGGGACTTCCACCTCACCGTCGCGCCGGTCCGCTTCGCCGGTACGTCCGGCAGCCCGGTCAACCCGATCGCCACATTCTGACCGCGGGACTCGCGCCCGACAGCGGTCTCCCCGCCGAATCAGCGGTATGTCGCCGCTCAGGACGCCCAGACTTGCCGCGTCGTCCGGACCGTGCCGCCGGACGCCAGCGAGTCGTCGATCGCGAGCGCCAGCATGTGGTCCTGGCACGCCTCCGCGAGCGGGTACGGCGCCGGGCCCGCTCCCCTGGCCCATGCGCCCGTGCGCCTCAGCAGCGTCGCGACGGCGATCTCGTCGTCGGCGACCCGGCCGCCCTGCCACGGGTTGCGGTAGACGACGTCGCCTTCGAACGTGATGTGGTCCAGGTCGAAGCCCTCCAGGTTCATGTCGACGCCCGTCTGACGGCGCACCAGGTCGGACTCCAGCACCGTGACCGCATCCGGCGCGTGCACCACGTGGTCGGTGACCAGCTCGCCCAGGCTGCCCCGGACGAGGACGCGGTTGCTGCGCAACTCGTTGTGCCACTGGTTGTCGGTGAAGTCGTACAGGCCGGTTCGGCCTGCGCCGAAGTCGTAATGCGCCAGGATGCTCCACGAGCGGTGGGCGGTCAGGTCACCCGTCCAGCCCGCGCGCGTGATCGGGTTCGCCAGGTCGAACGCGCTGCGGAACGCGGAGACCGCAGCGTCCTCGAAGCCGACACCGAGCATCGCGCGTATCAGTGCGACGGCGTGGTACTGGTGCGTCGAGGAGACTTGAACGTTGCTGACGGTGCCGAGGACACCCTTTTCGATGATCCGCAGACGGGCGGCGTGGCCGGGGTAAAGCGGGTACTGCTCGGCGACCTGCACGAGGCCCGACGGGCCGACGCGCGACCACAGCTCGACCAAGCCGGGGACGTCGGGCGCAGGCGGCGTCTCGCTGAGCACCGGCACTTCGAGCGCGACCGCCTCCTGCGTGATCGTCGGGGACGCCGCCCACGGCACTGCGGTGACGACGAAGTCAGGGCGTTCGGCAGCAATCGCTTCCTTGACGGTGTCTACGCCCGGCACGCCCCACTGCTCCGCGACCCGCGCGCGCGTCTCGTCGGACCGCACGACGCTCGCGGTCACACGAAACCGGTCGGGGAACACGGCGGCAAGCCGGAGATAGGACTCGGCACGCCAGCCGCCGCCGACCACGATGTAACGGATCGGCCCGGCCGTCCCCGTCGTCGATCCTGGTCTCACGCTGGTCATGGTCGGCCTCGGCGGCGTCAGTTCGTCCAGTCGGCGGCAGACACGTCGACAACGTACCCGGCACGCCAGGGACAACAACCGGTGCCAAGAAGCCGCTCACGCTGCGATGGTGATGTCGTGGCGGCCGCTGGGGCTGACCGGAAATGCGAGGGTGCGATGGCGGGCAGCGCTCCGGTGACCGTGGCCGTGGTAACCAGCCAGTTCGAGGCGGAGCTGATGGTCGGCTTGCTGCAGAGCAACGGGCTGGCCGCCAGTGTGTCGGCCGACGACGCAGGCGGTCAGGAACCGCAGCTGCAGTTGCAAGGGGTGCGGGTGCTCGTCGCCAGATCCGACGAGGCCGCCGCCCGTCAGGTCTTGGCCGACGTCGACGCC
>DASWUV010000229.1:0-24972 GCA_036401495.1 Pseudonocardia sp.
GTCCGCAGCTACGAGCTCATCGCGCGCGCCTTCGCCGGGAATCCCGGCGGCCTCTCGCGCGACGACATCCTGGACAACGTCACGCACTACTGGTTGACGACCTCGGGCGTCTCCTCGGCGCGGCTGTACTGGGAGAGCAAGCTGGCCTTCTTCGACGCCAAGGGCGTCGAACTGCCGGTCGGCGTGACGGTGTTCCCCGACGAGCTGTACCCGGCCCCGCTGAGCTGGGTGGAGCGGGCGTACCCGAAGCTCATCCACTACAACAAGGTCGACGCGGGTGGGCACTTCGCCGCCTGGGAGCAGCCGCAGACGTTCTCGACGGAGATGCGGACGACCTTCCGGTCGTTGCGGTGACGGCGACAGCCGAGCTGCCCGTCGAGGGCGTCGGGAAGATCGGCGCCGCCATCGACGGATGGGCTTGGAGTGACCGGCGCCACGTCTACGCGGAGCCACGACGGCTGGGACTGAACCACTGGGCGCTGTCCGGTGACTGGACTGTGAGACCGCAGGTCGCCACCTTGAATGCACCCGGCGGCCGGACCGGTCACCGCTTCCAGGGGCGCGATGTCGACTGATCAGGTCCTATTTCGCTCGCGGAAGGAGTCAGCATGGCCAAGGCGCTGTCCATCGATGTCTTCCAAGGTGGCTACAAACCGGTGCCCGGTGGACCGGGATGGGATGACAGCACCGCTGCCACCTGGCCGGCCACCACATCGACGCTGATCAGCGGAAACAGCGAATCCCTGCTCGTCGACGCGCTGCTCACCAGGAGCGAGGGTGAACAGTTGGCGGCGTGGGTGCGGAGCTCGGGACGACGACTGCGGGCGATCTTCGTGACGCACGGTCACGCGGATCACTTCTTCGGGGCCGGACCGGTCCAGGAGGCTTGGCCCGACGCCGCGCTGCTGGCTTGCGACCAGCACGTGATCGACGAGGCCCGTGGCCAGACCACCCCGAAGGTCATGGCGAGCTGGAACACGCGCTTCCCCGGGCAACTGGCAGAGCCTCCTCCAGCGCCCACCCTGGTCGCTCACGAGTTCGACCTGGAAGGGCATGCCGTCCTGTTCCACGCGATCGGGGGCGCCGACGGCGTGCTCGCCACGATCGCCCACGTTCCGGAGCTGCACACCATCTGCTCCGGCGACATCGTCTACAACAACATCCACATGTGGCTGTGGAACTCCACACCGGAGTCGCGGAAGACCTGGCTGGCATCCCTGGACGCGGTGGCAGCGCTCAAGCCGGCAACGATCATCACCGGCCACAAGGATCCCGACGCGCCCGACAACGACGCGAGCCGGGTGCTCGACCAGTCGCGCCGCTACATCGAGGACTTCGACCAGGCGGTCACCCGGTGCGCCAACCCCGGTGAGCTGATCGAGGCGATGCTCGCGAAATACCCCACCTACGGCAACCGGTACACCCTGTTCCTCGCGGCATCCACGCAGTTCTCGTCCTGAGGCGAGGGGGAGGAGGTGGTTCTCGAAACGCTCAGGTTGCGCACGGAAGGGTCGGTGCTCTTCGCGGACATCGCGGCGCCGCCCATGAATCTCCTGGGGCCCGAGCTGGTCCGGGATCTGGTGGCCCTCATCCAGGAGGCCGAGGCCGACGACACCGTGCAGGTGCTCGTCTTCGCCAGCTCAGACCCGAATACTTCATCTCCCACGTCGACCTCAACCGGATCGCCGAATACCGCGCCGAGGCCGCCAAGCTGACCGGCGAAGCGTCGATCGCCTTGCTGTTCCACTACCTCAGCGCCAGTCGCCTCGTGACGATCGCCCAGGTCGACGGGCGGGTGCGCGCCGCAGGCAGTGAGTTCGCGCTGGCCTGTGACATGCGCTTCGCCGCGCGCGAGACCGCGATCTTCTGCCAGTTCGAGCCCGCTTTCGGTCTGCTCCCCGGTGGTGGCGCCGCCCCACCACCTGACCCGCCTCATGGGACGCGCACGAGCGCTGGAGGTCCTGCTGAGCGCACAGGACTACAACGCGGAGCTCGCCGAGCGGTACGGCTGGATCAATCGTGCGCTGCCGGCAGCTGAGCTCCCTGACTTCGTTCGCTCGCTCGCCCACCGCATCGCAGGCTTTCCGGCCACCGGCCATGTCGCGATCAAGGAGCGGGTCAACGCGATCGGGCTCGCGCCTGCCGAGGACTTCCGCCTCGACTCCGATCTGTTCGGGGAGGCGGTGCGCATGCCCGTAGTGCAAAGCCGGATCCAGGCGGCGATGGAGCGCGGCTTGCAGCGCCGGGATGCGGAAATGACCCTGGACCGGATCTTGGACGACGCTGAGGTCTCCGACCGACGAGGACATGGCTGATATGGCAACCGAAGCCTCTCAGCTCCCTTGCTGTTCGGCCTCGGCCAGGACTCGCCGGGCCGCAGCCTCGTCGGCTCGAGCGACCAGGACGCGTACCCCCTGCAGCTGCAGCTGCGGTTCCTGCCCGCCCGCATCGTCAGCCGACACCGCGGCGTCCAGCCCGTTGTCCCGTAGCAGGCCGACGATCAGCTCCGCCTCGAACTCGCTGGTCACCACACCGCCACCGTGATCGGTGCACCGTCTGCGATCTCATCCTCGCGATCCCGTCGGCCGCCCGGCTGCCACTGCCCTACGGTCGCACCCCGGGCGGCGCGTGACACCGGGGGAGTCCCTGGCGGTGCCCCTGGCCCTGCGGAGCGCGCCGCGGCGACCGGACCGCTCAGGAAGTCGTCGATGCGCTGTCGAGTTCGGCGATCCACCGGAGGGCCGACAGGGAGGGCATGAAGAAGTACTCGCCGCCGCGGAGGACGTTGAAGGTCTCGATGCCGTGGAGGCGCCGACGCACGGGCTTCTCCGGGATCGTGAATGTCGCCCCGTCCGGTTGGAGCCCGATGTTCGGGTCGCGTTCCCCGCCCAGGTTCATGAAGTTGCCGTTATTGATCCATTCTTGTTGCAGGAACTCCATGGTGGCCATGGCCTTGGCGCTGAGGAAGATGAAGTAGAGGCCGCGGTCGACCTGGTCGTCATGCTCGGAGGTGGCGTCCGCGTCGTACGGTGCGCCGAAGGTGGTGCTGCGCCGGATGATCCGGTGGACGTTGACGTCGGCGAGCTGGGCCATCGCGGTGTCGCGCGGGTTCATGCGCCGCATGTGCGAGCCCAAGGGCACCTGGTGACCGTGCGGGTCGGCGGCATAGGTGAAGTCGTTGTTGCGGCGGGGGTCGGCGCCCAGGCCCGGGTCGTCCTCGGTCGGGGCGAGCGTCAACGGCGCGCCGCTGCGCCAGCGACCGATCAGCTTGGCCGCGAGCAGCTCGCGCTCCTGACCGCTGTCCGCGTGCTCGCGCAGGAACCGGTTGAACGTGCCGACCCGCGACTGGTATTTGCGCAGCCCGACGTAGGTGCCGTTACGCCCCAGCACGTCCGGGCAGGGCATCGGCAACGGCACACCGGCCTCGCCGGGGTAGCCGAGCAAGAACTCACCCGCCTTGATCGGACGTCCCTGGCCGGGTAGCGCGTCGACACCGCAGCCCTCGACCGCGGGCTGGCCGATCGAGTCCTTGTACCCCAGCGGGTTGAGGTCGCCCGGCTGCGCGCCGAAGTCCTGCGCCATCAGCACCCTGATCCCGGGCAACCCCGTGTACTGACTGCGGGCCATCTGCAGGGTGGCCCGCCAGCTCTGCTCGGCGTCGCTGAAGACGCTGACCCCGATGTGGATGTCTCCGGTGCCGAAGGGCTGCTGCCAGTTGGCGGGGTCGTTCAGCCCGTGGTCGCCGAGCTGGTCGGCGCGCGCCGCCATCCCCACCCGGAAAGCCTCGGGGAAGCTGCTCAGCGCGTCCTGCGGCAGGCCCAGCGCGACGAGACCGGAGTAGCTGATGGCGATCGACGTCCACGCCTCGCCCGCCTGCCACCACTCGGCGGCGGAGTCGACGTGCGGCGTCATTCGACGCAGGAACTCGCGCCCGGCCCGTGCGTCTTCCACGTGCAGCATGACGTGCGTGCCCCAGTACGGCTCTGGCCGGTACCGCAGCACGGTCGCCTGGATTTCGTCGAGGTCCAGGGTGACGGGGACGCGGGGGAGCCCGCCGAGGCGGTCGACGAGGTGCATGGCGAACTCCTCACGGGAGCGGTGGCAGACGGGTCACCGGGACAGCCGCACGGGCCTGCCGACTGCCCCGGTGGAGGGCGTTACTCGCCGATCTTGTCCAGGAACTCGTCAGCGGCTTCACCGACGCGCTTGAGCCTGGTGATGTCCGCCACCGTCAGGTCCGGGTTGGAGACGTACCAACCTTCCGCGTTGATCTGGTGGGCGGCCAGGTAGTCCTTCGCCTCCGGGCTGCGGATCCCCGGCCAGCCCTCGAGCGCGCAGTCCAGGATGTCCAGGTAATCGGGGATCTTCGTCGCGAAGTCGTCGATGTAGGGATCCCACTCCCCGTCGAAGGCGGTGCAGAAGAGCAGCTTCGTGTCGTTGTCCAGGAACACGAAGCGCATGTCGTGGAGGCTCCCGACCTTGTTCGCACCGTCGAGGTTGCCGTTGAGCAGCCGCAGGAACGCGCGGAGGCGCTTCGCGCCGCCGGGGGCGAACGGGAAGATCATCGTCAGCTCGGAGACATTGCCCAGGCGGACGCCGACCCGACCGGCGCTCTCCACCTGGTACCGCGGCTCGGCGACCTGCGAGCTCAGCTCTCCGAGCACGTTCTCCAGCGCACGTTTCCCGATCTCGGGCGCGTCGGCGAACAGCTCCCGCAGCTGCTGGATCTTCTGTTCCGCCGTCGGTGGACTGGTGGGTGCTCCTGTTGCCGCGGTCATGGCGGACAATCCTTTCGATCGTTATTTCGTTGCCGATTGGGCTGAACAGCGGGCCGGACCCGACGCAGGCGGGGCGCTAGCGGCTCGAGGTCGGGCAGGGTCACTGCCCGACCTTCGTCAGCGGCAGCACCTCGTCGGCACTGGAAGGCTCGCCCTGCGGCTGGCCGTTCAACGTGCGGCGCACCCACGCGGACGTGGTGTAGACCCGTCGCACGTCCATGATCTCGCCCATCGGCCGGTGATCGGCCGTCACGCGCCACTGGTTGAACGCGAGGGCGTCACCCGTCTCGACGTCCTCCGGTCGGGAGATGTCCTGACGCGGGATGTGTACTCGTCCGACTGTGACGAAGGGCGAGAGCTTCTCCGGCCACTCCACTGTCGCGTCGTTGACCGGCATCGCAGCAAGGTCGGTGCACAGCTGCACCTGCAGGTCGAAGTCGAACGCGTTGGCTTGCAGCTCCTCCGCCAGCACCGGACCGAACACGTCAGGTCCAGTGGTGAGGTCGAGGTGGTGGTGGAGGGCCTTCTCGGCGCTGTCGGCGACCGGGGCGACACGGACCTTGGCGACGTGGTCGCCGTGGCGTACCGCGGCCATCGTCCAGTAGCTGTTGAGCACCGGGTTGCGCACGGGCGTCTGCGTCGCGGTCTTCACGAACGCGAACAGCTCTTCCCAGGCCCAGTCCGCCTGCTCAAGGGTGCCCTTGCCGGTGAGGTAGTCGTTCAGGAGATCGCGGAACCCGGATTTCCCGCGCTGCAGGTACGTGCCGACCTGGTCGCCGATCTCCTGGATGAACAGGTAGTGCTTCGCCGTGTTGGCGATGAACGTCGGGTTGTTCTTCAACACGTAGTCGAACGTCGTGGCGTCCGGCTCGTCCTCGACCAGCTTGGTCCCGGCCACGTCGAAGATCTTCATCGCGAAGCCCAGGACGGGTCCGAGCAGCGCGTCTGGACCCAGGTGGTTCGCGGCGCTGGAGAACCGGATCACGGCGTCGTGCCTGCCGGGCTTCGCGTAGATGCCCTGCGCGTAGGGCGCAGGCGCACCGTCCAGGATCTCCACGTCGGCCCGGACGACGCCAATGGTCTTCGCGTGGGCGCCGCGGACCGCCCGCCCGGTGCCCTCGGTCTGCGGGGACGCGCGGACCTTCTTCTCCCAGAAGTCGATGATGCGGGTCATGTGCTCGCTGAGCTGCGGGTCGAAGGTCTCGATCTCCGGCGAGTAGCGGACGAAGTCGGCGGACATCGACCTCACGCCCCCGCGGCTTTGGCGAGCTCCCTGGTCCACGTACGTGGCAGGCGGACCCTTCCGAACTGGGCGATCGTGGCGGCGACGAGGTCCTCGATGTCCTGTTCTCGAGCGACATCGGCGGCGACCGGAAGCGCTCCGAGCGGCGCGGCGTGCTGATTGCAGGCTTCCTGGTCGAGATCGGACAACACGACGTGCGCGCCTTCTTCGGCGAAACGGGTGCACAGCGCGAGCCCGATGCCGCTCGCGCCGCCCGTCACGACGGCCACCTTGCCGCTGACGTTCATGGCTGGTCCTTTCGCCCGATGCGCCGCACGTTCCGCGGACCAGGATCGGCGCTCCCGTCTGCTGGTCGCGCCCGTGGAGACACCGGTACTGCGCACCGGTACCCGCCCTCATCCACCTGTGGGCCTGCGTTTCTGCGCGCGTCGGTCGTCGTCGAACAAGGGGGTGCGGGGCATCTACCCGTGTTGGGCCCGTGTCTCCGCGGGCGCAGGTCGTTGCCGGGTCCGCGATCGTGGAACGGCGAGCACTGCCAGTAAGACCGGAGAGACAAAGGCGCCATCATGACCCTGGGGTCTCACGTGCGCCGCGCCGTGGTGATTGTCACGGGCGGCTCCTTCCCGGACGGCCGGTACGTCGCAGGCGGGCTGGCCCGCTGGTCGTGGCCCGTCGTCGTCGTCTACCTCGATCACCAAATGCGTGCCGAGGCAACGGTCGGGCAGATCTTGTCCGATGGGGGGACAACGATCGCCGTGCGCGCCGACCTGGCCGACGACCTGGACGTCCAGCGGCTGTTCACCGAGTCGATAACGGCGTTCGGGGGCGTCGACGTCGTTGTCCACACCACCTCCAATAGCGCCGATCTGCTCTGCAGGCACGCGGCGCGGTACGTCCGCAGGCACGGCGCGGTCGTCATCACCTCCGCGCCTGATCTGGTCCCGCCGCTGGTCGCCTCGCAGTTGCGCGAGCGCGCCATCACGGTCGAACGGGTTCCAGCGTGGGAAGTACTGGACCATCTGGACAATTGGTGGCAGCAGAACGGCGGTTGAAGCCTCGAAAGCCCGTTCCTAGAGTGGAGGGATGCCTCCGGTCCAGGGGGTGGGGTTTCTCGGTCGAACACTCGAGTGCCATCGCCTCGATGAGATGCTCGTCCGGGCTCGCAGCGGTCACAGCGCAGTCTTGGTGCTCCGCGGTGAGCCGGGCGTCGGCAAGACCTGCCTGCTGCGCTACGCCGCGCGTCAGGCGTCGGGCATGCGGGTCGTCGAGGTGATCGGCGTCCAGGCGGAGATGGCGCTACCGCTGTCGGGGATCCAACGTCTGTGGGCGCCGCTGCTCAGCGCACTCGACGAGCTCCCCGAACCGCAGCAGAACGCGCTCCGCGTCGCTTCGGGAATCTCGCCGGGCGGCCCCCCCAACCCGTTCCTGATCGCCGTTGCGGTGCTCAACCTGCTCGCCGCAGCCGCCGTGTCGCGTCCGATTCTGTGCCTGGTAGACGACGTTCAGTGGCTCGACGGCCCGTCGCTCGGAGCGCTCGGCTTCGTGGCGCGGCGCCTCGCGGCCGACGCGGTAGCGATGATCTTCGCCCTCCGTGAGCCCGCCACAACAGGGGCGCTCGCCGACTTGCCTCAGCTGTCGGTCGAGGGCCTGGACGACGTCGACGCGCGCGCGTTACTGACACGCGCGGTTCCAGGCAGGCTCGACGACCGGGTCCGGGATCGGATCGTCGGCGAGACCCGAGGCAATCCCTTGGCGCTGCTAGAGCTTTCGCACGGGATGACTCGATCAGAACGCGCCGGGGGCTTTCCGCCGCTGCAGGCGGGTGACCTCGTCGATCGGCTGGAGCAGCGTTACCAGAGCCGGGTTGCTCGACTGCCCGAGCCGACGCGGCAACTGCTCCTGCTGGCGGCCGCGGAGCCGCTGGGGGACGCCGCGTTGTTGTGGAGGGCGGCTGACCGACTTTCCCTCGAGCCGGGTGCGCTTGCGCCCGCGACCGCGGCTGCGCTCCTGGCGATCGACGACCGCGTTCGGTTTCACCATCCGCTGGTGCGCTCGGCGGTGTACCGGGCCGCGTCACCCGTCGAACGATGTCGCGTCCACGACGCGCTGGCGGAAGCGAGTGATCCCGAGCTCGCCGCCGATGGCCGTGCGTGGCACCAAGGGCTCGCGACTGCCGCGCCGGACGAGGCAGTGGCCGCGATGTTGGAATCGTGCGCGGGACGCGCGCAACGCCGTGGAGGGCTCGCGGCCGCAGCAGCGTTCCTCGAGCGGGCGACGGCGCTGACCCCCGACCTGACGCGGCAGGCCGAGCGCGCACTGGCCGCAGCCGAGGCGAGCTTCCAGGCCGGGGAGTTCGGGACGGCACAGCGCCTGCTGGCGACGGCGCAAAGTGGAGCGCTTGACGTTGTGCAGGAGGCGCGGGCCGCGCTCCTGCAGGGCCACGCCGCAGTCGTGTCGCGCTATGGCAACGAGGCGGCGACGCTGCTCGTGGAAGCCGCGCGGCGGCTTGCGCCGTTTGACATCAGTCTCGCTCGCCGCGCTTATCTGACGGCCTGGAGTGCCGCCGTCACGGCGCACCACCTCGGGGGAGCGGAGGTTCTTTTGCAGGTATCGCTGGCGGTCCGAGCTCTCCCGGCGCTGCCGCCGCAACCGCATCCACTCGACCTCGTGATCGACGGCTTCGCCGTGCTGATCACCGAGGGACACCAGGCCGCTATGCCGATCCTGCAGCGCGCTGCCGATGACGTGCTGCAACTGCCGGTCGAAGACGTCGCGCGGTGGGGATGGCAGGTGGGCGGTGTGCGTACCGCGATGTGGCACGACGAAGCGATCACCGTCTACGAACGGCAGGTTCAGCTCGTGCGTGAAGCGGGCGCGCTCGCCGAGCTTCCCATCCACCTCCAGGCGCTGGCGCTGGAACGGGCCTGGCGGGGCGATCTGCCGGGCGCGGAGCGGCTGGTGGCCGAAGCCGAGAGCATCTCGACGTCGACAGGCAACGCGGTGCCGCCCTTCGCCCGGCTCCGCATCCTGGCCCTACGGGGACGGGAGGCCCAGGCCGCGCCGTTGATCGACGCCGTGATCCGGGACGGGACGAGACAGGGCCAGGGCATCGCCGTGATGACGGCCTACTGGGCGGCTGCGGTGCTCAACAACGGTCTCGGGCGCTACGAACGGGCTGCAACGGCTGCCGGAGAAGTAGTAAGGAACGGCATTCTGCCCTGGCTGTCCATGTGGGCTCGGTGCGAGCTGGTCGAGGCGGCCACTGGCGCCGGGGACATGCTGCGCGCACGGGATGCCTTGGCCGGCCTGGTCGCGACCACACGACCTGCCGGTAGCTGCTTGGCGCGCGGGATCGAGGCGCGTTCTCGGGCACTCCTCGAGGACGAGGGGGCCGAATCGTCATACCGCGAAGCGATCGATCAGCTTGCTCGTAGCGCGAACCGCACCGAGCTGGCCCGTGGACATCTGCTGTTCGGGGAGTGGCTGCGTGGTCAGGGCCGACTCCGCGCGGCGCGCAAGCAGTTGTGGTCGGCCGAGGAGATGTTCGCCGAGATCGGGATGGAGGCGTTCGCCGAGCGCACGCGGGGGGAGCTGTCCGCCGCGGGCGCGAAGCCGCGCGTGCAGCCGACCCAGGCGCGGGCGGATTTGACGCCACAGGAGGGGCAAATCGCGCAGCTGGCCTGCGACGGCCTCACCAACGCGCAGATCGGCCACGAGCTGTTCTTGAGTCCACGAACCGTTGAGTGGCACCTGAACAGGGTGTTCGGGAAGCTGAGCATCAGCTCACGCGATGCCCTTGCTGCCGCCCTGATCCTGGAAGAGCGCAACGTCGGCGTCTAGCTGCTGGGGGTTCGACCATGGCCGCCACCCACGGGCCGGGCTTTGTGGGCCGAAGGATCGAGCGCGACCTGCTCGACGGTCTTCTGGATAGCGTCCGCGCAGGTGAGAGCGCGGCGCTGGTGATTCGCGGCGAGGCAGGCGTCGGCAAGAGCGCGTTGCTGCGCTACTCCGCGCGACAGGCGGCCGGCTTCCAGGTCGTGCAGCTCACCGGTGTCGAAGCCGAGATGGCGCTGCCGTTCGCGGGCGTGCACCAGCTGTGCACCGCGATGCCCGACCGGATCGATGGCCTTCCCGCTCCGCAGAAGCATGCCCTCTCCACTGCCCTTGGCCTCGTCGGCGGGACGGTGCCGGAGCGGTTCCTCGTCGGACTGGCCATGCTCAGCCTGCTGTCCGCCGTCGCAGAGGAGCGTCCGATGCTCTGCCTCATCGAGGACGCGCAGTGGCTGGATGCGGCCTCGGCCCAGGTCGTCGGCCTCGTCGCGCGACGCGTGCGCGCCGAGTCGGTGGCGATGGTCGTGGCAATACGCGAGCCTGACGACGGGCACGACTTCGACGGACTACCCGAGCTCCGCCTCGAAGGACTCCCCGAACACGACGCCGGCACGCTGCTGGCCGGCGTCGTGACCGGCCGGATCGACAGCCGCGTCGCAGACCGGATTATCGGCGAAACGCGGGGGAACCCGCTCGCGCTGTTGGAACTTCCGGCACGGATGAGCGCCACGGAGTTGGCAGGCTTCGAGCTTCCCGACGCGACGGAGCTTCCGGCGCACATCGAGGACCACTACCTGCGCCGCGTCCGGGAGCTGCCGGCGGCGACGCAGCACTTGATGCTGGTAGCGGCGGCTGAGCCCTTGGGCGACCCGGAGGTCGTGCTTCGGGCCGCCCGAAGACTCGACATCGAGACCGGCGCCCTGGAAGCTGCCGAGACCGCAGAGCTGCTGGCCATCGGAAAGCGGGTGCAGTTCCGCCATCCACTCGTCCGCTCCGCGGTGTACCGCGCCGCACCTCTGGTCAACCGGCAGCGGGTGCACGAGATCCTCGCCGAGGTGAGCCATTCGGCCATCGACGCCGACCGGCGCGCATGGCACCGCGCCTTAGCGGCCCCGGGACCCGACGAGGGCGTTGCCGCCGACCTCGAGCAGTCAGCCGACCAGGCACAAGCCCGCGGCGGGGTCGCCGCAGCCGCAGCCTTCCTCCAGCGCGCCGTCACGCTGACCCTCAACCCCGCCCAGCGTGGTCGCCGCGCGCTTGCGGCCGCCTACGCCAACGTGCAAGCCGGTGCCTTCAGCACCGCTCGAGGTCTGCTGGCCACCGCCGAGGCCGGACCACTCGATGAGCTCCAGCGCGCGCACATCGACCTGCTCCGAGCCCAGATGACGTTCATCTCCAGCCGAGGGACCGACGCCATTCCGCTCCTGCTCGAGGCAGCAGGCCCCCTCGAACGACTGGACTTCGCAGTCGCGCTCGACACCTACGTCGACGCATTCTCCGCCGCATTCTTCGGCGCCCGGCTCATCGGCCCCGTCGGGCTACGCGAGATCGCCGGAGCCGCCCGGGCCGCGCAGAACGCGCGGCGCCCACCGGACAGCGCGCTCACTACCGCGGACGTGTTGCTGGATGCACTGGCCGCACTCGCCGACGACTACGCCGCCGCCGTTCCGCTCTGCCGAAAGGCGGTGCAGCGCCTGTCCGGCGATGAAGCTTCAGCCAAGGAGCGCCTGCGCTGGTTGTGGCAAGGCTGCGTCATCGCCTTCGAGATCTGGGATGACGACCATGCGTACACGCTGGCCCACTCCAGCGTCGAGATCGCGCGCACGACGGGAACGCTCGGCGAGCTCGCGCTGGCCCTCAGCGCGTACACGCCCGTGCTCGTGTTCTGCGGCGACCTCGCCGACGCCGCAGCCACCGTCTCCGAAACAACGTCCGTCGAGCAGGCGACCGGGATCCACGCCGCCCCCTACGGAGCGCTGATGGTCTCGGCCTGGCGAGGCAGGCAACAGGAGACCACGACCCTCATCGAGACGACGGAGCGTGAAGCAGCGGCTCGTGGCGAGGGGATCGGCCTTGCCATCAGTGCCTACGCACGCGCGGTCCTCGACAACAGTCTCGGCCGCTACGCCGATGCGCTCACAGCCGCCGCATCCATCGTCGAACACCACGAGGTCGTCGCCGAGAACTGGGGCCTGAGCGAGTTCGTCGAGGCAGCGGTCCGCTGTGGGCGGGCCGACCTCGCTACCGAAGCGCTGGACCGGTTGGCCACCAAGGCGGAGGCAGCAGCAACTGATTGGGCGCGCGGCATGGAGGCGCGTGCCCGAGCGCTGCTCGGCGAAGGCCACGACGCCGACCGCTCTTTCCGCGCCGCGATCGACTATCTGCGCCAGACCCGAGTGCAGGCCGAACTGGCCCGCACACACCTGCTCTACGGCGAGTGGCTGCGCCGCTGCGGTCGCCGACTCGACGCACGAACCAACCTCAATGTCGCGCACGAGATGTTCGTGTTCATGGGGATGGAGGCGTTCGCGGAGCGCGCCACCAACGAACTCGCCGCGACCGGCGAGAAACGCCGACGGACTTCTGAGACCACCGACGATCTCACCGCCCAGGAGCGGCAAATCGCGGGTCTCGCCCGTGACGGGCTGTCGAACCCTCAGATCGGCGCCCGCATGTTCCTCAGCCCGCGGACCGTCGAGTGGCACTTATGTCACGTGTACTCGAAGCTCGGGATCCAAACGCGACGCGAACTGCGTCGTGCCCTCTAGACATGGACCACGTCAGGTCCGGTCCGTGACATCACAACAGTTGCGGAACGCAGGGCAATCAATGCGACGCCACGTGCCTCGTCGACAATGCGTCGACGGCTGGCGTCGGTCAGGCGACGGTGGGCGTCAAATCTCCGGAAGCGGGGAACGACGCTCATCATGATCCAATCAGCGGCCCTCCGAGCGGGTGATCCGCGGCTCGTTCACGCCAGTTCCGCTGATCGCCGGGCGTGATGTAGTGCGGCGACCTTTGTCGGAGGTGGGGATGGTGAAGACGAGGAACTTGCCCTCGCGCAGTGGGTAGCCGAGGGGTCCCCGGACCCGCGGCCTGAACGGGGCCGCTCTGCGTGGATTCTGCCGATGGGACTGATGAGGTGACTTACCAGGGCGCGATGGTCGATCCGCCCCAGTCTTCCGGCGCGATGTCCGAGATGGACTGGGTAAACATCCAATGATGCCCGGCTGGATCGACCGCGGCGTACTGCCGCTCGCCGTAGGGATGGTCGGCGGGCTCAGCCACGATCTCGGCGCCGGCCGACAGCGCCCTCTGGTAGTGGGCGTCGAGGTCGTCTACGCGCACCATCACGGAGTGGGTGGACGTGTCGTCATTTTCCGGTGCTCGGCGTCCGTGCGAGGCGTCGGCGACGATCACCGCGCCGTCACCGAGGCCGAGTTGGGCGCGGTGGTCGCCGATCCGGACATGCTCGACGAAACCGAATATGCGCGTCAGCCAGTCCACGGCATCCGCGACGTCGGGATAGGTGAGGACCGGGACGACCGAATGCGGCGGAGCGGAACGGTTGCGTGGCACGCGACACATCCTCTCGCACGTCGGCGACATCGGTGACTGTGTCAAACCCGGCCTTGACCTCTGACGGCACGGTTGCCGACAACTCGTTTATGTCGCGCTCGCGTGTGTCGACGCCTACGCCGGCGCGGGGCGGTGCGAGCGGGGTGTCGGGGGGTCGGGAACCGTCCGGGGCCGGGCAGAATGGCGAGGTGCCCCGCCCCCCGATACTCGACGTCCCGCTGTCCGGGGATCCGATCCGGATCGGCCAGTTCCTCAAGCTGGCGGGCCTCGCCGAGCACGGCGCGCATGCCAAGGAACTGCTGGAGGCGGGCGAGGTGCAGGTCAACGGCCGGGTGGAGACGCGTCGAGGCGCGCGGTTGCGAATCGGTGACGTCGTCGCGGTGCAGGATCGGCGGGCGCGTCCGGTCGCCGCGGGGGCGGGTTGATCGACGCTGCGACCCGTGCGGCGGGCGGCGTCGCCGAGGATGTGGACCCGTCGGGTCGCGTGTTCGATAACGAAGAATGCGCAGAGCCAGTGCAGGGTGATCGTGTCGAGGTGGAACAGGTCGCAGCCCAAGATCGCCTGGGCCTGGGAGTGGAGGACGCCGAAGGGCGGCAGCGCGGCATCACGATCTCGATCGCGCACGTCGCCTTCTGCACGACACTGGTGACGTTTCCGGCTGGGGCGAGATTCCCCGTAGCCGGTGAGCAGCGTGAGCCCGGTCGCGCTCAGCACCTTGTCGATTGGTTCGAAGAACGTAGTTCTTGCCGTCCCGGGCTGCGCTCATTTGAGGTGTTCGAGCGCGATTCGGGTGAGGGCCACGCGGGTGTTGACGCCGAGTTTGGCGAAGGCCTGGCGAAGGTGTCCGTTGACGGTGTGGGGTGAGAGGTAGAGCCGCTCGGCGACGTCGCGGTTGGTGAGGCCTTGGGCGACGAGCCGGACAACTGCGAGTTCGCTGTCTGTCATGGCGTCCCAGCCGTGCGTAGGACGTCGGTCGGCGGGTAGGCGCCGTTGGACGCCGAGACGCCGTAGCCTGCGTCGCACCCGCGCTGTGTCCCACGTCGCGCCCGATTCCGTATAACACACCAGTGCGTTGTCGAGGGCGGCGATCGCGGCGGGCGGGTCCGCGTCGCGGGTTGCGGCGGCGAGATCCTCGAGTGCTGAGGCAAGGGCGATCCTGCGGGGTCCTTCCCCCAGCAGGGCGACGCATCGGGCGAGCTGGTCGCGGTCGTCGGTGAGTAGGCCGTTGGCGTGCAGCGCGACGGCTTCGATGGTGCGGACACCCGGATTGCGGTGATGGCGTTGTTGCGCGGCGGCGGCTGCCGCGACGGCGAGTTCGTCGTCGCCGCACGCCAACGCCATCCGAACAAGATGAGGGTCGTCGGTGATGTCGATCGGAAACAACGGCAGCAGTGAGAGGCGCTCTGGTTCGCCGCAGGCAACCAGATAGCGGCGGGCCTGGTGGGCGTCACCGTCCGCGCTGGCCTGGAGGGCGAGCAGCCATGCCGCGTGCTGCATCACCTTGGGGACACCCGAGCGCAGCATGACGGTGCCGACGCTGCGGGTCATGTCCCGTTGTCGGCGATTGGCGGTATGGAGAGCGACGCGGCCCAGTGCGACAAGCCCGGCAGCCTCGAGCCCGGCGACGACGAGGTGTGCGTCTTCGGCGTTGTAGCGATCGCCCAGGGCAGCGGCCGCGTCGGCAAGGCGACCGACCTGCAGCAGCAGGCAACCGCGACGGATTTCGTAGGTGTTGAGCGCCCAGGCGTGGCGGTGGCGTTGGGCTGATCGGACGCCGTCGGTCACGACCGAGAAAGCTTCGTCGAGACGGTCCGTTGCGGCAAGCACTCCGCAGCGCAGGTTCCGGGCAAGGTGTTGGCTGGTGTGTTCCCCGGTCTCGGCGCCGCTACGGACGGCCGACTCCGTCAGCGCCATCGCCATGTCGAAGTGGCCGTGGGTGTATTCGAGGTAGCTCTGGGCCAGTTCGAGGGTGAACCGCGCGAGGCGGTCCTGGCTGGCTTCGACGGCCTGGCTTGCCTCCGCGAGGGCACGTTCGGCCTGATCGACGCGGACGCCGACGGTGAGGTTGTAAACGAGCTGAGCGGACACGCGAGCCTGGAGATCGAGCGGGACGCCGGGGAGCTTCAGCGCGCGGCGGCACGCCTCCGCCCGTCGTTCGGCGGACAGCGAGAACAGTCGGGCGATGGCGAACCAGACCTCGGCTTCCTGCTCGGCAGGCAGGGTGATGTGCAGCGCGGTGTCGGCGAACTGTTCGGCTTCTTCGGTGCGTCCGGCGGCGTGCAGCAGTACGGCAATACGCGCGACGAGTGGGCCGCGAAGGGGGTGCTGATCGTCGGCGAGGTCGAGGGCGCGGCGGGCCAGGTCGGCGGCCTGTCCCGGATCGGAACGGCCCAGGGCGTCGGATGCGCTCATCAACGTCGTGATCGCGACCTCGTCACCGGGTTGGGCGCTGGAGGCGAGTCGGGTGGCAACCTCCTCCGGTAACGCTCCCCCCGCGATCAGCGTCGCTGCGGCTTGCCTGTCCAATGCGTGCATCGCGGTGGCCGGTTGACTCGCCCGCACCGCCTCGCGGACGAGATCGTGGCGGAACCCGAGCGTCGGGGTGGCGTCGCTCCCTCGCTCGAATTCCACCAGGATATCGGTGCGGATGAGCTCGTTGACCGCCTCGAGCAGCCCAGTGGGACTGGTTGCGAGCATGGCGGTGAGAGCGTCGATCGTGAACCTGCGGCCCATCGCCGCGCCCGCCGCGGCGACTCCCGAAGCCGCGGGCGACATGCGGTCCAGGCGGCGGCGCATCGTGTCCCGCACCCGGCGGGGCAGCCGGTCTTCGACGAGGTTGGCGCGGCCGTCGCTGACCGTGATGAGACGCTCGTCGCGTAGGCCCGACAACAGTTCTATCAAGAGGAACGGGTTGCCGTGGGCATCCGCGGCGACCTGCAGAACCTCGTTGGCGGCCTCGGCGCCCAGTACGTCACCGCTCACCCGGGCCGCGTCGGCGGCACCCAGCGGACGCAACGAGGTGTAGTCGGCGCCGTCGTTCAGCAGGGCGGCGAACGCCCGGTCCAAGTTGCCGTCGGATTCGCCGGCCCGGCGGGCCAGGACCCAGCTGATCGGCAGATTGCTCAGGCGGCCGGGCAGCGTTCGCAGCGCCGCGACGGTGCCGCTGTCGCTCCACTGCAGGTCGTCGAGACACATCACGATCGGACGCCGGAGGGCGGCCCTTTCCAGTAACGACTGGATGTCCTGCAGCAGCCAGTACCGCTGCTCGGCACCCGGCAGGCTGTCGCGCAGGGCGGCCGGGTCCAGAACCGGCTCCGACCCACCGAACAGTGCCTCCATCAACGCAGCGAGCTGCACTGTGCGGTCGGCCGGTTCGGCGACCCCACGACCGACGACGTAACCCGTCGCCACGGCGAGACGCGCCAACTCGTCGATGAGGCGGCTCTTGCCCAGCCCGGCGCCGCCGTCGATCAGCCACACCGAACCCGAGCCTGCGCGAAGACGTCCAAGCTGTCGCTGCACGAGCGCCAACTCGTGGTGGCGTCCACGCAGCGCAGTCGGCACCCATCGCTCCTTCCACACAGCTGATGCCGACATCCTGCCCGAGCCACCCACGAACCCGGCGGGCCACAGCACGGTTGCTTAGCAACGGCGCGAATGTGTCATGACGTGGTCGACCCGGTCGCTGAGACTTGCCCACGCCGGGGGGACGCGCCGGCCACGGATGTCGAGGCGGAGGAGGTTGCCATGACCGAGCAGGATCTGGCAGGCATGACGGCGCTTGTCACAGGGGCGACGTCCGGGATCGGCCAGGCGATCGCCGACGAGCTGGCCCGTCACGGCGCAAACGTGGTCGTCCATGGCCGGGACCGACGTCGAGGAGCCGCCGCGGTCGACGCCATCACTGCTGCCGGCGGAAAAGCCACCTTCATCAGCGCCGACCTCAGCACCGAATCCGGCATCAGCACGTTGGCCGACAGCGTCGGGCCGGTGGACGTTCTGGTGAACAACGCCGGGCTCGCCTGGTTCGGACCGACCGAAGAGCTCGACGTCGACGGCTTCGACCGCATGTTCGACGCCAATGTCCGATCTGCATACTTCCTGGTCGCGGCGCTCGCGCCAGGAATGGCCGCACGGCAACGTGGCAGCATCATCAACGTCGGCAGCATGGCAGGCCAGATCGGAATGCCCGGTGCCGCCGCCTACAGCGCAACCAAGGCTTCGTTGGCCAGCTTCACCCGATCATGGGCCGCCGAGTACAGCTCTCGGGGCGTCCGTGTGAACACCATTGCCCCGGGGCCGGTCTACACCGCGGCCCAGGACCCTCAGACGACCGCGGGAATCGGTGCGACCACCCTGCTCGCTCGCGCCGCGCAGGCCGACGAGATCGCGCCGCTGGCCGCCTATCTGGCTTCTCCCAGAGCCGGCTACGTCACCGGCGCCCTCTTCGCCGTCGACGGTGGTCGTACAGCCGTCTGAGCGACGCCGGGCACGGCGCCATGACGCGCGAGGTCTGTGACTACCCACCTGATCCAAAGTTCCTGACCACAAGCCCCTGACCACAAGTCACCGAAAGGGCATCGATGATGGCTGACGCCTCGTTCACGCACGACACTGTGCCAACCCAATTCGTCGAAGTGAACAGGATCACGTTCGCCTATCGCCGGTGGGGCGCAGCCGGCAAAACGCCGATCGTGCTTACCCAGTTCTTCCGCGGCACCATGGACAATTTTGACCCCGCGATCACCAACGCACTGGCATCGGGCCGCGAAGTCGTCTTGTTCGACAACACCGGCGTCGGGTCCAGCAGCGGCTCCGCCAAGACGACCGTGGACGAGATGGCCGCTGACGCCGAAGGGTTCATCGACGCGCTCGGCCTGCGGCAGGTCGACCTGATGGGCCACTCGATGGGTGGCGAGGTAGCGCAGCTGATTGCGTCGGCAAGGCCCGACCTCGTGCGCCGTCTTGTGCTGGTCGGGACCGGGCCCCGCGGCGGCGAGGGCATGTCGGCCCAGAGACCCGAAACCGCGGAGCTGTTCGCGAAGACCTATGAACGCCAGGACGAGATGTGGTTGCCCATCATGTTCTCGCCTTCTGCCCGAAGCCAAGCCGCGGGGCGCGCCTACCTGGATCGCATCCGTGCCCGGCCGGACCGGGATCAGCCCGTCTCGGAGGCCACGCTACTGGCTCACCGGCAAGCGGCCGGAGCGTGGGGGCAGCCCGACGACACCGATTTCGCGTACCTCACCAAGATCGCCCAGCCGACGCTGGTGGTCAACGGACACGACGACATCGTCATCGCCACCGTCAACTCCTTCATCCTTCAGCAGCGCATTTCGAATGCGTACCTGCTGCTCTATCCCGACTCCAACCACGGATCGCATTTCCAGTATCCGGACCAGTTCGTCGGTGCGCTCACCGCCTTCCTCGACTCGGATCTGTCCCGCTGATGTGCCTCATTGACTGCTATCCAACACGAGGGTGCGTCGCGTGAGTGTCATCGAGAACGCCTACTACAGCGCCGCAAACCACGGTGAATTCACCCTCGGGGACATCGGAGACCTGATGCTCGAGGACAGCGCCACACTGCGGGGCTGTCATCTGGCGTACCAAGACGCTTCGCCGCACAACGTCGTCGGACCCTACGCGCGGGCGCGGTTCCCGCGCGTGTGCATCGGTGACGATGTCGTGGCCCAGGAACGGTTGCTGCGCGAGGTTCTCGGCATCGAGGAGATCGCTCTCGTGATCGGCGCGTCGATGGGGGCGCAACAGGCCTACGAGTGGGCGGTGCGCTTCCCGGACCGGGTGAGACGTGCCGCGCCGATCGCAGGCACCGCCCGCACCTTCGAGCATGACCGGATCTGGGTGCAGACGCTCGTCGACACGATGCGGTGCGACGCGGCGTACGCAGACGGGTGGTACCGGCAGTCGAGCGACATGAGCGCCGCACTCAGGCGCCACGCCGGGCTCATCGCCCTGCATTTCCTGTCCAACGACTTCTGGACGGCGTGTCGCTGGCGCACTCTGGGATTCAGCTCATCCGAGGACTTCATCATCGGCTTCCTCGAAGCCGCGTTTCAGCCGATGGACGCGGGTGACCTGCTCTCTCAAGCCTGGAAATGGCAGCACGCGGACGTCAGTCGGCACGCCGGGGGCAAACTCGCCGCCGCCCTCGCCACGATCACCGCCAAGACCTTCGTCATGCCGATCAGCAGTGACCAGGTGTTTCCACCCGAGGACTGCGCCGCCGACCAAGCTCTCATCCCCGGCAGCGAACTCCGGGTAATCGAGGACGTCTACGGCCACGTATCCCTCTTCGGCGTCAACCCGAGCTTCAACGAGCAACTGGACGCCGCGCTTACCGACCTGTGGGCCGCAATCTGACCGTACGCATCCACCCGCTGATCCGCACCTACACAAGGAGACCGACATGAGCAACGATCGTGACCTCGAAGGCAACCGCGCCCTCGTCACCGGCTCGACATCCGGCATCGGCCGGGCGACCGCGGAGTTGTTGGCGCGCCACGGCGCGGACGTCATCGTCCAGGGACGCGATGCCCGCCGCGGGCAGGCCGTAGCGGAGTCGATCCTGCGCGAGGGCGGCAAGGCCCGCTTCATCGCAGCCGACCTCGCCGTTCCCGAACAGATCGACTCCCTGGTCGAGATGGCAGAGCCCGTGGACATCCTCGTGAACAACGCTGGTACATCATGGTTTGGCCCGACCCCGAACCTCGACGCGGCCGGACTCGACCGCCTGCTCGCCGCCAACATCAGGGCGCCTTACCTGCGTGTCGCGGCGATCGCTCCCGGTATGGCCGCTCGCGGCGGCGGCAGCATCATCAACATCGGTAGCCAGGCCGGTGAGATCGGGATGCCCGGGGGCGCGGCCTACGGCGCAACGAAGGGAGCCCTCGACGCCATGACACGGTCGTGGGCCGCCGAGTACAGCCCGGCTGGCGTCCGCATCAACACGGTGGCCTCGGGCCCGGTGTACACGAGCATCCAGCCTCCGGAGATCACCAAGGCCGTCGGCGACGGCACCATCATGGGTCGCGCTGCGCAGCCGAACGAAATCGCCGAGGTCGTCGTCTTCCTTGCCTCGTCGCGCGCCAGCTACGTCACCGGCGCCGTAGTGGCCGCTGACGGCGGCCGGTCAGCAATCTGATGAAGAAGCAAGACGCCCTGGACCACGTGGTTCTGGTATCGACAGCGCCACAACGGATTTCGAATGTCACACGAAGCAACTGACCGAACTCGGCGCCACCCGGCAGGCCGACTACGACTTCGAGGACTCCCGGTGACGCATGAAGACATACCTGATCTCGCAAGTCGAGGTAATCGACGCGGATGCTTGGTACCAGTACCGTGCTCTAGCCGCTCCGGCCATCGCGAAGTTCGGTGGGAGGTATCTAGTCCGCGGAGCACGACCGGAAGTGATCGAAGGGGAGGACTGGGCGCCGCCTGCTGCCGACAGTCAACAGCTCATTGTTGCCGAATTCCCAACCAATCTGGCGATTCACGCCTGGTACAAGTCGTCAGATTACGCAAAAGCACTCGCCTACCGACAGTTGGCCGTCCGTCGTCGACTTCTGTTCGTCGACGGCGTCGACGGACAAGACAGCTGACGTCAAGCTGCCGCTCACAGCTTGCCCACCATCGCCGGCTTGGCTTCGGGCAGCGCTTCGGCGAAGACGGTGGAGATGCCGACCGGGGCGGCCACGTTGCGCGCCGGTCTGGGGGCGTCGCCGGGCCGATCCTGGTCTTGCCGCCACGACCTCAACCGGCCCGGACGACGTGCAGTCCGACGACATCGGTCACGTAGCGCCCGCCCTTGACGTCGCCAGGCACAACCAGCCGGGGTTGGGCCAGGGTCTTGCCGTCCTCGGCGGTTGCCAGGAGGACGGCTCGATTGCCGAAGTCGGGCCCACGGGCCCCGTCTGGCGGAGGTCCCCGCTGAGTATCACGCCGCCGGCGGGAGCCGCCGCGAAGGTAGCCGACGCCGAGGGGGATGCGACCGACGTCAGCGCCTGTGTCGACCTTGATGTCGACGTCGTGCATGCGGCCAGCAAGCAGCACAACGTGACCGTGACCGCGCTTGCCAAAGAGGTCAATGTCCCGGTCCGCATGCGGGAAGGATATCGCCGCACGCGCGACGTAGATCCCTACAATCGACCGCGGATGCGTCTCGATGGCCTCGACCCCGACGAAAACGAGAGACGACCCGCTGAGTCGAGTCTTGTCGGTTGAGGACGTCGTCGCGTTGATCGCAGCCGTTGTGATCGGTGTCGGCCCAGCCGTCGGGCAGGAACATGGCCGCGGGCGAGCGCGAGCGGCTTCACCCGCCCTCGGAACTGCCGGTGCAGGTAGTCAGGTGACACCGCCTGTCGGCGGTTGTGTGGCGAGTCGCTGGATGACGTCCGAGGTTGGTGTGACGGCGCGGTGTCGGCGTCGGATCAGGTCGGCGACCAGGCCGGTCCAACCGGTCTGGTGGGTGGCGCCGAGTCCGGCGCCGTTGTCGCCGTGGAAGTACTCGTTGAAGAGCAGGTGGCTGCGCCATCTCGGGTCGGTCTGCATCCGTTCGACGCCGCCGAAGCAGGGACGGCGGCCGTCTGGTCCGGCCAGGAATGTCGCGATGAGCCGGTCGCTGAGATCGTCGGCGATGCGGTCGAGGGTGAGCATCTGACCGGACCCGGTGGGATATTCAATTGTCAGTTCGTCGCCGTAGAAGCGGTGGTAACGCTGCAGTGCCGCGAGGGCGAGGTGGTTGACCGGGAACCAGACCGGGCCGCGCCAGTTGGAGTTGCCACCGAACATTGCCGTCGTGGACTCTGCGGGTTCGTAGTCGACGGTGGCTTGTATGCCGTCGATCTCGACGACGGCCGGGTGCTTCCGGTGGTAGGCGGACAGGGATCGCAGTCCGTGCGGGGAGAGGAATTCCGCGGGATCGAAGAGTGTGGCGAGCATGCGGCGGACGCGGTCGATTTCGACGACGCTGACCAGCAGGCTCCGTTCCCCTTCGGGGCCGCGCAGGATGGCCGGATCTGCGGCGCTCCGTGGTTCGTCGACACCGCGGCTGCGTAGGAAGCGGGCGAACCGTTTGCTGACCTGCAGCGAGCTGTTGATTCCCTCTTCGTCGACCACGCCGCCCGCCAGCATCGGGATCATGGCGGCGATCGACCGAACGCGGATCGACACGCTTTCGCCGTCGGCGGTGCTGAGCCGGTCATAGAAGACGCCGTCGGTCTCGTCCCACAGGCTGGCGCCGTCGAGCGCTTCGCGGATCGCGGCGAAGTGCTCGAGGAACTTCTGCACCAGGTCCAGGCCGGGCCTGCGACCGGACCGGTGCAGGACCGCGGCGATCGTCGCCATCCATGCGGCGTAGCCCGCCATCCAGCCCGTGCTGTCGGATTGCTCGAGGACTCCGGTGACGGGCAGGTGGGAGCGGTCGATCGGGCCGATGTTGTCCAGACCCATGAAGCCGCCTTCGAAGAGGTTGGATCCGTCGGCGTCTTCCCGGTTGACCCACCAGGTGAAGTTGACCAGCAGCTTGTCGAACACCCGGGACAGGAAGTCCAGGTCGCGGCCGCCGTCGAGGGCGAAGACCTCCAGCGCGGCCCAGGCCTGCACCGGGGGATTCACGTCGCTGAAGTCCCACTCGTAGGCGGGCAGTGCACCGTTGGGGTTCTGGAACCACTCGCGGCACAGCAGCGAGAGCTGGTACTTCGCGAATGCGGGGTCGATATGGGCGAGCGCGACGCAGTGGAACGCCAGGTCCCACGCGGCGAACCAGGGGTACTCCCAGGTGTCGGGCATGGAGAGGATGTCGAAGGACTCGAATCCTCGCCAGCGGGTGTTGCGGCCACCGCGGCGCTGCGGCGGAGGTGGCGGCTGGGCGGGATCGCCGTCGAGCCATCGCGCCACGTCGTAGTAGTAGAACTGCTTGCTCCACAACAGTCCCGCGAACGCCTGTCGCATCACCCGTGCTTCATCGGCCGAGGCTGTGGGCGGGGTCAGGTCGGCGTAGAACTCGTCGGCCTCGGCGTGGCGCTGCGTCACCACCTCCTCGAAGCTGGTTGCGAGTGGGTCGAGGTCATGCTCGGCGTTGTTGTTCTCGGGGGCCAGGCGTAGCCGTAGCTCGACGGTCTGCCCGCCCTCGACGGCGAGCCGGTACCAGACCGCGCATCGGGTGCCGCGGAGCTCGGGGTTGACGGTGTCGGCCTTTCCGACGACGTGGTCGTTGATGCCGTCCTTGGGCCAGGGGGTCGTGGACGGGACGCCGTAGAGCCGAGCGGTGTTCGTTTCGTTGTCACAGAACAGCAGCTCTGGCGCCGTCCCGTCGGGGGCGGGCCCCGGGCTCAGCTGCAGGCGGCCGAGGAAGGGGTGGTCGGCGACGACGGCGCCGTCGTTCGCAGCCAACGTCGGTGGGGTTGTGCCGTCCCATGACCAGGTGTTGCGGAACCACATCCCGGGCAGGACGTGCAGGGTGTCGGCGTCGGGTCCGGTATTGGTGACCCGGATCGTCATGAGCAGGTCGGTCGGGGTGGCCTTGGCGTAGTCGACCTCGACGACCCAGTACCGGTCGTCGTCGAACACACCGGTGTCCAGCAGCTCGAACTCGGGGTCACTTCGGCCGCGACGGGCGTTCTCGGTTCGCAGCTGGTCATAGGGGAAGGCGGCCCGGGGGTAGTGGTAGCGCCAGCGGTTCCACGCGTGGCTGGGGATTGCGTCGACGAACCACCAGTACTCCTTCGCGTCCTCGCCGTGGTTGCCCTCGGCGCCGGTCAGACCGTAGATCCGCTCCTTGAGGATGGGGTCGCGCCCATTCCACAGCGCAAGCCCGAGGCACAGCCGCTGCTCGATGTCGCAGAAGCCTGCCAGGCCGTCCTCACCCCACCGGTAGGCGCGGGAGCGGGCGTGGTCATGGGGAAGGTAGGACCAGGCCTCGCCGTCGGCGCTGTAGTCCTCCCGCACCGTGCCCCATTGGCGTTCGGCGAGGTAAGGGCCCCACAGGTACCAGTCGCTCGCCTGCCGCAGACCCAGGTCCAGCCTGCCGAACTGTTCGGCACGCGCCCGCTCGGCACCCCGCTCGTCGTTCTCCGCTGTCGCGCTCACGGCAGGAGTCTCCGCTATCAGCGGGCAATGCGTCCTCGACCGCCCCGACAATCGGGCGCCAGCTCCGGATTCACTATGTTGGTGATCAGATCACCACCCGCGAAACGACGAAACGCCCATATGTAGGCATTTGCCATCAAACGACGTGAGGAGTTCTGGTGCCGGGCGCGCCGTCGGCGTGCAGGCCGACGTTTCCAATGCCGCGGATCTGCATGTAATGGTGAAAACCGCGGTGGACACCGTGCTGCTGCGTCCGGGGGCGCGGGACACGCCGGTGACGCATGGTTCCACATTCCAGACCTTCATCGGGCTGGTTGTCGGCCTGATCGCGCAGACCCGCTGCCGAACGGTGTGTGCCGCCGCCTGCGATCATCAATCACCGCTGGTCAGCGCCAAGTGCAGCATTCTGTAATCCCACACGCCACTGA
>DASWUV010000230.1:0-4364 GCA_036401495.1 Pseudonocardia sp.
ACCGCTGCACGAGGGTGATCACCCAGTGGTGGCAGACGAGGAGGTGGTTGGCGGAGGCGACGCAGAAGCGGGTGCAGCCGCAGCGCGGTGGGGTTGGTGCGGTGGTGCTGCGGTCACGGCATCCCGCGAGTGGTCGGCTCCGGCGACACGACCTGATGACGACGTCGCGACCTCGCCTGTCACATGGACGGGCGCCGATCTTTTAACTGCTTCAGCGCTGCGTGCACCAGGAGGTGGTTCTCGGCGAGTGTGGCCTGCCAGTAGTTCATGCGTTCCGCGTTGGTGGTGTCGCGCCAATGCCGGAACAGTCCGGCGGCGTCGCGGAGGGGCAGGCGGCCTTCCGCCTGGTGGATCTCCAGGGTGAGGGAGGCCCGCCCGGCACTGCACGCCTCGACGGCGGCAGTGACGATCGAGGCTAAGCCGGCGGGCCCGTACAGGGGCGCTAACGACCGGCGGTGCTCGTAGGTGAAGGGGACGGGCACCTGTGTGAGGAAGCTGAAGTGGTCGGGAAGGCCTGCGATCAGCGGGTGGCCGTCATGTAGGTGGAAGTGGACCGGCTTGCCGATCGCCCCCAGCCTGCCGATCAGCTCCAGCACGGTCGGGAGGGCGGTCGCGACGGCGCTTTGGACGGTGTCCGCCAGTTCGGGCAGGCGTGGGTCATCGAGGCGCAGCGCACCGAGGTTCCCGCCCGGCTCGGTCCGCGCGAGATGGTCGCGCGCCTGTTTGATGCCGACGTGGCCGGTGTCGATGCAGACGCTGATCCGCGCGAGGTCGGCGACCTGTTCGGCGATCTCGGCGAACCACTGCGGTGGCAGCCCCGCCGCATACTCCAGGAGCACGAACGGCCGGTCCGGACCCGCCCGGAGTCGGCCGTCGAGCGCGCGCAGGCTGCGCACGAGCCCGTCGGTCTGCGCCGCCATCTCCGCCTTGTCGTGGACGACGAGTCCCCAGATCTGCCCGGCGAAGCGGGTGGCGAACTCCTCCACGACGTCCCTGCCCGCACGGTGCAGCACGTTGACGCCACGGTTGAGGTGGACGGTCGGCAGGTGCGGGTGCGGTGGGACGAACCCGAGGACGTGCTCGAGTTGCTCAGGAGTGTCCGCGTAGACCTCCGCGGCCATGCCCGCTTGCGCGAACCGCAGGCGGGCCAGCTCGAGCAGGGCCGCGTCACCGCTCACCCGCTGTTGGAACAGTGCGCGCAGGGCCGGGGAGGAGGTGGTCATGGGCGCGCACCCTGCGCCGCGGTCGGGATCGTGAAGATGTGGATCGACTGGTCCTTGGCGCGGCCGGACCGTTCCCGGGAACCGGGCTTGACCTTGTCGGAGACCACGACCACCCGATCGGCTCCCAGCCACGCCACGCCCTCGACCGTTCGGTAGACGGTCCGACCGCGGGAGTCGGTCGGGAACCGGAAGACGGTGCCCTCGTCGGCGACCTCGTCGACGAGGTCTGCGCTGTTTCGGCGCAGGTGGCCGACCCACAGCGCCGAGGACGCCTGCGAGACCACCGCGAGGCGGTCACCGACGAGCGAGATGGCGCTGTAGTCCTCGAACTCGAGCGTGCCCGGCAGCCGGATGGTGCCGGTGTGGACCCAGCCGCCGCGCGGACCCGCCTCGGTGAACACCTGGATCCGCCCGCCGCCCGGCCGTCGTCCCGCCGACCCGCCCCGGCACCGGTTGCCCTCGCACATGGTCAGCAGACACATCCGACCGTTGCGGCGCAGGCAGGTCAATCCCTCCATACCCTTGTTCGCGTCGGCCAGCGGGAAGTCCAGCCAGTCGCTGCGCAGGTACCGCAGGGAACCGTCGAACTGATGCACCTTGGCCTGGTAGGCCCCCGGCCGGACCGGCAGCGCCTCGATCAGCGCGAAAAACCGATCGGAGTCCGGGTCGTAGGTGATGTCCTCGTAGCCCGTGGCCTCGCGGCGCTTTTGCGTAAAGAGGCGGTTCTCGGGCGCACCGGTGACCAGATCGGGACCCAGCCGGACGATATCGGGCCGGTTGTCGAAGATGACGTAGAAGCCGTCATGCTTCGCGAGCATGCCGCTGGCCTCCAGCCGTCGGCCGGGGCACCCGTCGAGCGGCTCGACCAGCTCGTCCAGCTTCGCCTCGCGCTCGAGGCGAAGCTGGACGCCGGGCGGGCGACCCCCCACGATCAGGCCCTGGCGGGCAGTGGCTCGAGCGTAGCGGGGAAGTGGGCACCCCCGGCGCCTGCCGGCAGGTCCCGGCGCAGCCGGGCGAGTTGCTCACGGGCGCGGTTGCGGCGCATGCGCACGTAGTGCTCGATCCCGTACACGTGCGCGTTCCCGTGCCGCAGCTCCTGCTGTCGACATCCGCTGCGCCAGACTTCGTCGTTGGTCCACTGGCGACCGGTGAACGGCGCGCCGTTCGGGGTGCCGGACTCCAGGTACGCCGCCTGGGACACGCGCTGCCACAGTCCGTCGTCACCGTCGTCGCCGATGATTGCGGCGAACGCCTCCGGACTGAACCCGGTGTCCAGCAGGTACTCCACGTGGTCGAGGTAGTAGGCGCGGAAATCACGGTTGGCGAGCAGGTTGGTCACCAGCGGGATTCTCGACACACCCCGGCCACCGCGGTACGCGCGGGTGTTGGCGGGCCAGTCGAGCAGGTCGGTGTACTGCCAGTCGGTGCCGAAGTAGTCGATCCCGAAGCAGTTGTCGTAGTCCCACGGGATGAAGGTGAAGTACGGGGAGCCCATGAAGCCGCGCTCATCGCCGGCGCGCCCGGAGTTGTACAGGTAGTAGTTGGCCGGGGTGGCGAAGTAGTTGTCCCAGCTCCCGATCAGCAGGTTGGCGCCGGCCCAGCGCAGGAATGCACGTGCGTTGAACACGGCCTCCACCGAGGCGCGGAACCCGTCGGTGGCGAAGCGGCCGTCCCCGCCCGGCAGACCGACCCCGTTGATCCTTTTCACGAACTCCGCGAGGTCGTCGTAGCTGTTCGTCGCCGGGTCCTCCTCGTTGGTCTTCAGCCGGTAGGTGGCGTCGTCGGAGTCCGGTTTGCTCTGATACTGGCGGCCGCGGTCGTCGCCGTCGGCTCCGACCCGGTAGTCGAGCGTCGAGCATCCCAGGTCGCCGCAGTAGGCCTTGTAGAGGTTGCCCTCGTCGTTCTTGCCGAAGCGGCTCTTCAGGAAGCGCCCGTCGACCTGCTCGATCAGCGAGTACAGGCCCATGTACCGCTGGTCGATGGCGAGCTTGGCGTAAGTGTGCCGGGCGGCAGGAACACCGACCGAACCGAACAGCCGCCATGCCAGAGCCTCCCGCTGCTGGGACGGGTCGTTGAACATCGACTTGAGGTTCAGGGTGGACATGCCCGCCAGCCGCTCACCGTCGAGGTCCGCCTTCCAGGACCGCTTCGGCGTACGCAGCGTCCGGTTTCCGCTGTTCACCAGCGAGAACCGGTCGGTCTCGAAGAGCACTCCAGAGGCTCCCGGCGGAGCGACCTGGCGGCCATCGGCAGGGTCGGTCACCCACACCGCCAGCCGTGCGTCCGCAGGGGCGTTGACCGGCTTCTCCGGCGTCAATCGGTCCTGCGGCCACCCGGTCACCCGGACCATGTACATCGGCTGCCCGAACAGCTCCGCTGCGGCGTCCTCCCCCCTCAGCCCCGCGCCCTCACCCGCGCCCGATCCACCAAGATTGCTCAGGACCGACGTCCCGCTCCGCTCCGCCACCGCGCCCACCTCGTCCGTCTCCGGGTCGCCCGGACCGCATGAATCGCGCTCCGGTCTAAGGACACGGTCCGTGCAATGGGTGATACACGCGGCTGAGGTCGGCCCGGACGTGGTGGTTATCGACGGGGGGAGCCGTCGTCACCGAGCGCCCGCCATCTGACAGGGCAAGTCGTCGTCGTGGACGGTGGCGCCGCCATCGCCGGCTGAAGCGTCGAGGAAGTTCTGTACCCAACCAACGGTGGAGATCGTGCGCGCGGTGGACGGTGCGGTGCAAGCCGGTCATTAACGCGTTCGCGATCACCTTCAGTGACCGCTGGCAGCCGCCGAGAACTACTGACCGACAACGCCGGAACCACCGTTCCCACTACAGACCCACCGGTGGCGATCGCCGAGTCGGAACGGACACGGTGGACGGCCGAGCGCGTGGTGTCAGTTGTCGTCGGGTCGCTAGTCGTGCTGGGCAGCCTCGGCGCTCGGCGCAGCGACCGCCCTGGAGCGCCGACGGCGCTCGTTTACTGCCCCGGATGCGATGAAGGAGCGGGGACCAACCTGCAGCAGTTCACGCCCGTTGCGCGCTCTGCATGAGTTGGCGGCGGCGGGCAATGGTCGCGCCGAGGTGGGCGAGGTCGAAGAACGCGGCAAGTACCACCCAAAACCATTCCCAACCGTTGAGA
>DASWUV010000231.1:0-9371 GCA_036401495.1 Pseudonocardia sp.
GGTGCTCAGGCCGAGCGTGATCGTCGGCTCGGCGCGGTTGCGGCCGGATGTGGCCTCCCGCGCCGAGCCGTCATCACGGCGTCTGGATCTCAGCCATCAGCACCTCGAGCAGCGTCCCGGGATCGCCGACGTCCGCAGGCAGCCCGAGCGCCGAACCACTCGCCGATGCGCCGCACGTCCCGCGCGAGGAACTCGGGCCCGTTCTCGACGAGCTGGTCGCGCAGGTGAGTCGTGCATCTCGACACGGTGAGTCGGACGTCCGGGCACGGCGACTTCGGCAAACCGACCTGGTCGGCTCACGCCGGAAGGATGATCTCCAACGCCGTCCCCCTGCGTTCGACGCGCATGCCCGCCCGCCGCGCGATGCCTGCCACCGCCGCGGCGTCGGACGGCTCGGCGCGGCTGCTCGCGAGCAGGCGCGCGAGCGTGCCCTTATGCGCCTTGTTGAAGTGGCTGACGATCCTCCGCTCGGCCGTCAGGACGGTCACCGTCACTGCCCCGGGGACTTTGGCCATCGCCGCGTAGGACCCCGAGCGGAGGTCGACCACCAGCTCGCGCTCGGCGAGCGCCGCAAGCACGGGCGCCAGGAACGGCCGCCACGTCGCGGCCAGGGTGCCGCGGCCGGGCAGCGTCGAGGCCGCCGAGAGTCGATAGGCTGGCACGGCGTCGTCCGCTGTGAGCAGCCCGAACAAGGCCGAGCCGACGGCCAGGCGCTGCCGCGCCCGCACGACGGCGGCGCCGCGCAGCGACCGGACGTCGAGCGCGTCGTAGAGAACGCCCGTGTAGCGGTTCAGCGCTGCGGTCGTCGGCGAGCTCCAGAGCTGGGCGTTGCGCGCGACCTCACCGTCCTGGTTGGCCGAAAGGCCGAGCGCCGCCCGCGCCGCGTCGAGGTCACCGGACAGCTTCACGAGCTCGTCGACGAGCTGCGCCCGGAGCGGGGTCAGCTCGGGGTGCGAGAGCCCTTCGAGCCGAAGCGGCGGCCCGTCGCCGCCGTCGAGCTTCGTCTCCGAAGGAGGGAGCAGCACCAGCACTGCGGCACCGTAACTCCGGGACAGCCCCACCGGTTGCGCGCCCACGCCCGTGCCGAGACCGCGCTCGACGCGGATCGCTCGGCACCACGCTGAAAGCGTGGCCAGCGCCTGCCCGTCGAGCGGCCCGGCTCCCCGTTTGTGCACGTTCTGCGGCTTCGCCGCGCCGAAGTGCAAGACTCACCGTGTCGAGATGCCGGACTCACCGGGGCGAGACGCCGGACTCACCGTGGAGGGGCGAGTGTTGTGTACGTGTTCCAGCCGGATTACGGTCGCGCCCGTGATCCGTCTCGTGGTACGCAGGCATGTGGATCACATGCGTGTCGCGAGCGCGGCCTGTCGACCCGGCCGCTGAGCTCGATCCCGCTGAGTTCGATCCCGCCAAGCTCGATCCCGCTAGCCCTGATCCCGCCGCCCTGATCCACCGCCTCACCTGGAGACCGCTGTGTCCGAATCCTGGTCCTTCGAGACCAAGCAGGTGCACGCAGGCGCCACGTCCGACCCGACGACCGGCGCCCGTGCCACCCCCATCTACCAGACGACCTCCTACACCTTCCGCGACACCGAGCACGCCGCCGCGCTGTTCGGGCTCACCGAGCTCGGCAACATCTACACGCGGATCATGAACCCCACCCAGGACGTGCTCGAGCAGCGCGTCGCCGCGCTGGAGGGCGGGATCGGCGCCGTGGCGTTCGCGTCCGGCCAGGCCGCCGAGACCCTCGCGATCCTCAACCTCGCCGAGGCGGGGGACCACTTCGTGTCGAGCGCCTCGCTCTACGGCGGCACGTACAACCTCTTCCACTACACGCTGCCGAAGCTCGGCATCCAGGTCAGCTTCGTCGATGACCCCGACAACCTCGACGAGTGGCGCGCGGCGATCCGCCCGAACACCAAGCTGCTGTACGCCGAGACGCTGGGCAACCCCCGCGGCAACGTGCTCGACGTCCGCGCGGTGGCCGACGTGGCGCACGAGGCCGGTGTGCCGCTGGTGGTCGACAACACCGTGCCGACGCCCTTCCTGCTGCGCCCGATCGAGCACGGCGCGGACATCGTCGTCCACTCGGCCACGAAGTTCCTCGGCGGCCACGGCACCGCGATCGGCGGCATCGTCGTCGACTCCGGCAACTTCGCCTGGGGCGAGCACGCCGCCAGGTTCCCCGGCCTCACCACGCCGGACCCGAGCTACCACGGCCTCAACTACTGGGAGGCGCTCGGCAACCTGGCCTACCTGATCAAGCTGCGCGTCCAGCTGCTGCGCGACATCGGCCCCGCCATCTCCCCGCAGAACAGCTTCCTGCTCATCCAGGGCATCGAGACGCTCTCGCTGCGCATGGAGCGGCACGTCCAGAACGCGCAGGCCGTTGCCGAGTGGCTCGAGGCCCGCGACGAGGTGGAGAAGGTCTACTACGCAGGCCTGCCGTCCAGCCCGTGGCACGCACAGCAGCAGCGCTACCTCCCGCTCGGCGGCGGCGCGGTCGTCGCGTTCGACCTGGCGGGCGGCGTCGAGGCGGGCAAGAAGTTCGTCGACGCCCTCGAGCTGCACAGCCACCTGGCCAACATCGGCGACGTCCGCAGCCTCGTCATCCACCCGGCCAGCACCACGCACAGCCAGCTCTCCGGCGAGGAGCAGCTGGCCTCGGGCGTGACGCCGGGCCTCGTCCGCCTCTCGGTCGGGCTGGAGGGCATCGAGGACATCAAGGCCGATCTCGACGCCGGGTTCCGCGCGGCCAAGGGCGTCTGACCGGACCGAACCGCCGCCCGTGACGATGATCGAGACGGCGCTCCCTCCCGCCACAGGCGCGTGGCGGGAGGGGGACCCGCCGGGCCGACGGCAGTGGGTGCGCCTGTCGGCGCCGTTGCCATTGGAGCTGGGCGGCGAGCTGCCCGACGTCAGCGTCGCCTACGAGACGTGGGGCACCTTGAACGCGGACGCGTCCAACGCCGTCCTCGTATTGCACGCGCTCACCGGCGACAGCCACGTGGCAGGCCCAGCGGGCGAAGGACATCCGACCCCGGGGTGGTGGAACGCGGTCGTCGGGCCCGGCCGCGCGCTGGATCCGGCGCGCTGGTTCGTCGTCGCCCCGAACGTGGTCGGCGGCTGCCAGGGCAGCACCGGCCCGGCGTCCACGGCAGCGGACGGCCGGACGTGGGGCAGCCGTTTCCCGCTCGTCACCATCCGCGACAGCGTGCGCGCCGAGACGACCTTGGCGGACGCGCTGGGCATCGCGCGCTGGGCGTGCGTCGTCGGCGGGTCGATGGGCGGGATGCGGGCGCTGGAATGGGCGGCGACCGAGCCCGAACGGGTGGAGCGGCTGTTCCTGCTCGCGAGCCCTGCGGCGTCCTCTGCGGACCAGATCGGCTGGTGCGCGCCCCAGCTCGCGGCGATAAGGGCCGACCCCTACTGGCGCGGTGGGGACTACCACGATGCCCCTGCGGGTCACGGTCCACACCTCGGCCTCGGCATCGCTCGGCAGATGGCGCACCTGAGCTACCGCAGCCCTTACGAGCTCTCGCAGCGTTTCGGGCGCGCCGCACAGGACGGCGAGGACGTTGCCGCCGGGGGCCGTTACGCCGTCGAGTCCTACCTCGACCACCACGCCGCCAAGCTCGTCCGCCGCTTCGACGCCGCGTCCTACGTGCGGCTGACCGAGATGATGAACGCGCACGACGTCGGCAGGGGCCGCGGCGGGGTGGCGGCAGGACTGGCGCGCGTCACAGCCAGAACCCTCGTCGCGGGGGTGTCGTCCGATCGGCTGTACCCGCTGGAACAGCAGCTCGAGCTGGCGCAGGGCATCGCGGGCGCCCCCGATCTGCAGGTGATCGACTCTCCGTACGGCCACGACGGCTTCCTCATCGAGGCGCCGACGGTGTCGAGCCTGCTGAACGGTCTACTCAGGGGCTGAGGCCAGCTATTCTTGCTGCGGCCTTCGGGGTGGCGGCCGTCACTTGTTTGTGACGACTCAACCGTATTCCCGCGGCAGCCGTGAAACTCCCATAGGCGTGCGAGCGATACCTGAGGCAGACGATGCTGTGGTACTGGGTCCGGGTCGATTACCGTCCCGCACGAAGGGGGATGTGATGACGGCGTTCCTCGAGGTGTGGCGCCCGGCCGGGGCCGACCTGGTGCCGCTCGGCGGCGACCGCATCACCGTCGGCCGGGCCGAGGGCAACGACGTCGTCCTCGGCGACGACGGCCAGGTCTCCCGGGTGCACGCCGTGCTGGAGCGCCTCGGCGGTGGGTGGAGCATCCGCGACGTCAGCTCGCGCAACGGCACGTTCGTCAACGGCAGCCGGGTCTCCGGCGAGGCCAGGGTGGGGCCGGGCGACGAGCTGCGCATCGGGCGCACCCGCATCGTCCTGCGGGCCGACCGCACCGCCGACGACCCGGGGCTGACCGAGGCCCAGGCGCCGCCACCGCAGCTAACCCCGCGCGAGCGCGACGTCCTCATCGCCCTCTTCACCCCGATGACGGGCCCGGAGATGTTCACCGAGCCCGCCTCGACGCGGCAGATCGCCCAGGCGCTGTGGGTCAGCGAGGCAGCCGTCAAGCAACACCTCTTACGCCTTTATGACAAGTTCGGCGTGTCGGGTGACGGCGAGCGCCGCCGTACCAAACTCGCCAACGAGGCGCTCCGGCGCGGAGCGATCACGCTGGCCGAGGTTCGTGCGGCCGCTACGAAGGACAGCTGATCAGCGGTGAGCGATCCGGGTTTCACTGTGGGCGGGCGACCCGCCATCGTCATCGACCTCGCACGCGCCGGGTTCACAGACGCCGTCGAGGTGGGTCGTGGTGGCTTCGGTGTCGTCTTCCGGTGCACCCAGGAGGCGCTCAACCGCACGGTCGCGGTGAAACTGCTGCACACCGACCTCGACACGGTCAGCCGCGAGCGGTTCTTCCGCGAGGGCCGCGCGATGGGCGGGCTGTCCGGGCACCCCAACGTCGTCGACGTGCTGCAGGTGGGGGTCACCCACAGCGGCAGGCCCTACATCGTGATGCCGTTCCAGTCGCTGGACTCGCTCGCCGTCCGGGTGCGACGCGAGGGGCCGATCCCGTGGGACGAGGCCTCCCGGATGGGTGTGCGGCTCGCCGGAGCGCTGGAGAGCGCGCACCGGGTCGGCACCCTGCACCGCGACGTCAAGCCCGCGAACATCCTGCTGTCCGACTACGGCGAGGCCCAGCTCACGGACTTCGGCATCGCCCGCATCGAAGGCGGCTTCGAGACGGCGACCGGCGCGTTCACCGGCTCGCTGTCCTACAGCGCTCCCGAGGTGCTCAACGGTCGGCCGCCGACCCCTGCCTCGGACATCTACGGTCTCGCCGCGGCGCTGTTCTCGGTCATCGCGGGCCGCGCCGCGTTCGAGCGGCGTGAGGGCGAGGAGATCATCGCGCAGTTCCTGCGGATCACCGGCCAGCCCATCCCGGACCTGCGCGGCCACGGTGTGCCCGACGAGATGTGCGCGGTGCTCGAGACCGCCATGGCGAAGGACCCCGCGGCGCGCCCGGTCAGCGCGGAGGCGTTCGGCCGTCAGCTGCAGCAGGTGCAGCGGGACGCGAACCTGCCGGTCGCGGAGATGGCGCTGCCGGTGGCCCGGCGGCAGTCCGACCGGGATCTCACGCAGACGGCGCGGGCGGACGACGACCGCTCTCCTCGGCGCACCTCCAACCCGCTGCCGCTGGTCGAGCGGCCGTGGGCGGGCACGTACGGTGCGGGCGCGGGTGCCGTCCCGACCTCAGCGACTCCGCTGGGCGCGACTCCAGCAGGCGCGACTCCGCAGGACGCGCATGCGCAGGGGCCGCCCAGCCCGGTGCCGCACTCGCCCTCCGGCGACCACCCGCGGGTCGGTGCGGCGGCGAGCACGACCAACGCGGCGAGCACGAACAACAGTGCCCAGAACACCACGAACAACGCCGACAACAACGCCACCAACACCGCGCTGACGGCCGCGCTCGCCGCCGCGCCCCCCGACGGGGCCACGGTCGTCGTCGGAGCGGGCGGTCGGCCGGGCTCCGGACCGGGCAGCGGCAGGCAGGCGCCCCCCGGATCGCGCTCGGGGCACCAGGGCGGGCAAGGGTACGGCGACCACCTGAGCGGCGCGTCCGCCCACACGGTCATCCACGACGGCCACCCCGGCGCTGCGGCGGTCCCTGCGCAACGCGGGGAAGGCCCCGCGGGCGGCGGCCAGTTCGGTCCACCGGGCCACCCTGCGCCCCCGGCGTCCTCGACGGCGGGCAGGCCTCGGCGCGGGTTCCTCCTCTGGGCCGCGGCCGTCACGGTCGTCGTGCTGCTGGCCTCGCTCGTGGTCGTCGGCGTGCTCGTGTCGCGCCACCCCGCCGCCTCGACCGCGGCCGCGCCGCCCGCGGTCACCCCGGTCGTCCCGGCGAGCGCGTGGCGTGATGTGCGCGCCGACCCGACCGCGCGCCAGCAGGTCGCCACGACCGTGGCGGACGGCACGGTGTGGGTGCTCGGCGGGATCACCGACGGCGCAGCCACGCCCCTGATGGAGGGATACGACCCGGCCATCGACACCTGGAAGACGGGCATCGCGCTGCCCGTCCCGCTCTCGCACGAGATGGCCGTCACCTACCGCGGCGAGATCGTGGTGCTGGGCGGCTGGGCGGCCCAGGGCGCCAACCTCACGGCGGTGAGCTCCAACAAGGTGTACGCCCAGCGCGGTGGCGGCTGGGTCGAGCTGCCGCCGATGCTGTCGCCCCACGTGGCGGCCGGTGCGGTGGTCATCGGCGACGAGATCGTCGTGAGCGGCGGGCAGGCCGACGGCAAGCTCGTCCCCACCACAGAGGTGTTCAACGGCACGTCGTGGCGGAAGGTCGCCGACCTGCCCACGCCCCGCGAGCACCTGGCGATGGCCACCGACGGCACCTACGCGTACGCGGTCGGCGGCCGCGATCTGTCTGCGGACAAGAACAGCCCAGCGCTGGAGCGCTACGACCCCAAGGCCGACACGTGGACGGCCCTCGCGCCGATGCCCGCCCCGCGCGGGGGAATCGGGGCTGCCGTCTCCGACGGACGGCTGGTCGTCGCGGGCGGTGAGGAGCCGACCTCGGTCGACGCCACGGTCTTCGCCTACGACATCGTGTCCAACAGCTGGTCCGACCTGCCGCCGATGCCCGCGGGGCGGCACGGGATGGCCGTCGCGGCCGTCGACAAGACGGTCTACGCGATCGGCGGCGCCACGCAGCCCAGCCACACCGGGTCCACCGGGGCCGGGCAGGCGCTGCAGATGCCGCCGCGCAGGCTGGCTGCCGCCCCCGTGTGGCGAGAGCTGAAGGCGGCGCCGATCGCCCGCCAGTTCGCCGGGACGACGGTGGCGGGCGGCAAGATGTGGATCGCGGGCGGCCTCACGCAGGACGCGGCGACCGCCGCCGTCTACGGCTACGACCCGGTGATCGACAACTGGACGCAGGGGCCTGACCTCCCTATACCGCTGCACCACCTCGCCGCGGTGACCTACCACAACGAGGTCGTGGTGATCGGCGGCTGGAGTCCGGCCAACGGCAACCTGTCCGGGCTCGTGTCGGGCAGGGTCTTCGCGTTGCGCAACGGGGCGTGGGCGGAGCTACCCCCGCTGAACCACCCGCGCGTGGCCCACGCCGCTGCCGTCGTCGGCGACAAGATCGTGGTCGTCGGTGGGCAGGCGAACAGCCAGCTCGTGCCCACCACGGAGGTCTTCGACGGCACCCGCTGGAGCGACGCCGCCCCGATCCCCACGCCCCGCGAGCACCTGTCCGCCACGACCGACGGCACCTTCGTCTACGCCGTGGGCGGACGCAACCTCTCCTCGGACAAGAACAGCGCGGCGTTCGAGCGGTTCGACCCGGCGGCGGGGGCGTGGCAGACGATGCCGAACATGCCCACCCCGCGCGGTGGCGTGGCCGCGACCTGCATCGACGGCCGGATCGTCGCGGCGGGCGGCGAGGAGCCCACGCGGGTGCTCAACACCGTGGAGGCCTACGACATCGACACGGGCACCTGGTCGGGGCTGGCTCCGCTGCCGGTGGCCCGACACGGGATGGCGCTGGCCACCGTCGGCAACTCGGTGTTCTCGGTGGGCGGGGCTCAGCGGCCCACCCACCAGCAGTCCGCCGCCACCGTCGAGGCCTTGGACTTCTCCTAGATGATCGCCGGAGCCGGGTCGGCTCAGGACCTCATGGCGGCCGCCGCGGCGGCGCGGCGGCGGCCCATCAGCACGACGAAGGCACCGGGCAGGCTCGCGATCAGCGTCAGCACGCCGTAGGCGACCGAAACCGTCACGCCCAGCGGGGCGCCGAGGCCCGCCATCCAGAACGACACGGCCGCGACGCCCTCGCGCGGCCCCCAGCCGCCGACGCTGATCGGCAGACCCATGGCCATGAGCGCCAGCAGCAGCAACGGCAGGAGCGCCCAGACCGACGCGTGCGTGCCCGCCGAGTAGGCGGCGACGAGGAACAGGCCGAGGTAGCCCGCCAGCGCGCCCGCCGACAACAGCAGGACCTGGGGCCACGCGCCACGGGCGAGCACCCCGGAACGCAGATCGGCCAGCGATTTGCTCACCGCGCGCCGCCATCGCTCGTGGGCCCCCGTCCGGCGGCCCCGCAGCAGCACGACCGCCAGTGCGCCCAGCACCCCGAGGGCGACGCCGATCAACACGATCGGCTTGGTCTGGACCCCGCCGAGCAGCGAAGGGATCAGCGCCGGGTGCGTGGGCAGGACGAGCACGGCGGCGGCGATGAGCACGAGCTGACCCGCGGTCCGCTCGAGCACGACGACGCGCGTCGACCGTCCGACGTCGCCCGCCTCGCGCCCGTGCCGCCGTGCCCTGTCGACGTCGCCGAGCACGCCACCTGGCAGCACCGAGTTGAGGAAGACGGCCCGGTAGCTCTCGGCGACGGCCTCGGCCACGTCCAGCCGCAGGCCGACCCGCTGGGCGATCAGCCGCCAGCGCAGCGCGGTGCACACCGTGCTCATGAGCCCGATCGCGAGCGCGGCGGCGGCCGACCACGGTCCGACGACCCGCAGCCCGGCCGCGAACGCGCCCGTGCCCAGCGCCGAGGCGAGCGCGACGAGCATCGCGACCCCGCCGATGATGCGCAGCCACGGCACCCGCCGCCGACCGGGCGATGCGGAGTGCCGGGTGGGGGCCGTGGCGGCGCCCGTGATGTGCCGTGGGCCTGCCTGGGTCATGAGCGGCCTCCGATCGGGATGGCGAGCAGGTCGATGTGATGGACCACGGCGCGGCGCGGCGCGGCGTTCACCCTACGGGCGGACGCCACCCGTCCGGACGCGTCCGGGGTCTCGTGCTCGGCGGCGGCCACCCGCTCGCGGTGCCACCGGGCGATGAGCGCCG